>NZ_JBFREA010000015.1:59685-135469 GCF_052114065.1 Specibacter sp. RAF43
CTTTTTCGACATGTATTGCGGGCCACTCTTACGCGGCGGGCCACTCTTACGCGGCGGGCCGCGGCTAGCCCTTTTTCGACATGTATTGCGGGCCACTCTTACGCGGCGGGCCACTCTTACGCGGCGGGCCGCGGCTAGCCGATTTGCAGGGCCGTGACCTTCCAGGTGCCGTGCGTCTCCTCAAGGCGCATGGCGATGGCACGGAAGCGGGCACTGTCGGCGACCACGAGCGAGGTTTCATAGACTCCCGGCGCGACCGCGCTGCCGTGGATGGAGTGCACCACGGGCTGGCGGTGCAGCGTGTGCACGTTGCCGGCGGCGTCCGCGTGGCTGAGCCGGCGCTCGGCCCGATTGCAGGCCTCGGCGTGCAGCCGGGCCCGGGTGGTCAGCGCGGAAAAACACCGCTCATCCAGCCAGCGCGCGAGCTGCTGCACCGACCGGGCCCCGCTGAGCACCTCCAGTGCGGCCAGGGCGATCCTGCGCGACATCTCCATGACCAGCGCACGTTCGCCCTTGCGTGGATCCAGCTCGTGCAGCGCTGCCGGGCCGGGGGTGGGCCGGGCGGCCGCCGGAGCGGTTTCCGGCACGCCGCGCCGCTGCGGCATCTTCACCACCGTGCCGCCGGCCTCCAGGGCGGGCTCGGGGCGAAAACCCGGCGCCGGCCGCCGCACCAGCGGCGTGGCTGGGGTGGCCTCCACGGCCACGGGACCGGAAAATGCCATGGTGCTCATGGTGGTCTCCTTCGATCTGGTTGAGAGGGCGAAAAGGGTTGCATGGGCGGCCGCGCCGCTAGCCGGGTGGTGCCTGCAGGAGCTGGCCGGGCAGGATGACGTTCGGATCCGGGCCGATGACGGCACGGTTGGTCCGGTACCAGGCCGGCCACGCCGCCGAGACCTCGACGTCGGTGGCGTACGGTCCCAGCGAGGCCGCCGCGATGGACCACAAACTGTCACCGGCATGGACCACCACGGAACCGCCGGCCGGAGACACCCCGCCGGACAGGGGCGGGCCGGCGGGGCGGCTGCGCGTGTTGGCCCGCGCCGGCCGGGCCAGCGGCCCGGGATCTACGACCGGCCGTTGAGGCGTCCACGGCGGACCGATGGTCGGGCCAGTGGACGGCGCCGGCGCCGTTGCCACCGGGCCTGCGTGCCACCGCGGATCGATGGGGGAGGTGCCGGACGGTGAACCGGCCATGGCGATGGGTGCCGTGAGCAGGTTCAGCCCCAGCACCACCACCACCAGTCGGCGCATGAACGCCGGCGACCACCCGGCCGTGGCGGCGGCCAGCGGCATCCGGCCCGCACGGAATGCCAACGCCGAGACCAACGCACAGGACAGCGCCACGGCCCACCACAGCACGACGGCGATGCCTGTCCCCGCGGCCAGGGTGCCAATGGTCTCCTCGAGCGTCAGGGGATCGCCCGGCGTGTTGCCCGCCAGACGGTGCCGCAGCAGCGAAACCCCGGCGAAGACCAGCGACCCGCCCAGAAAGAGGACGGCCGCGGCCATGCCCAGGTCCGCGCCGAGCCTCCCGCCCGCCCGTGCGTGTCCCACCATGACCACCGACCCTCTCTTGATCAGCTTTGACAACTTTGGACATCATTTGATGCTGTCAACATCATTTTGAACCCGTGAGAAAGTATTTGTCGAGGGGTATTGGAAAATTGTGGATGAGCGCCCGCGGTTGACGAACGCCGGGTGCGGCGCCTAGCGTGTGCGCATGCGATGGGAAGCACTCTTCGGGGATCTGGAGGCGCAGCTGCACGCCGCCACGCAGCAGGACCTTGAACGCGAAGTGAACGAGCTCGCGCGCATGGAGTTGGCCCAATCGACGTTCGCCGACGCCCTGCGGGGCGCCCGGGACCGGGACATCACCGCGGTCGTGGCGAACGGCGTCGTCCATCACGGCAGGGTGCGGCGGGTGGAGTCGCAATGGGCCCTGCTGCGAACCGGCAACCGGTCGGTGGTGCTGCCGCTGGCCAAGATCCTGCGGGTGCAGGGGACCGGCCCGGAACGGGTGCCGCGACCGGGCCACTCTGTCTACACCTTCGCCGCGGCGCTGCGCATTTTGGCCCGGAACCGGGCCGCGGTGGTGCTCGATTTGGATTCACCCCAGCCGTCGCGCGTTCGGGGCGTCCTGGATCAGGTGGGCGCCGACTGCGTGGTGGTGGCCCAGCTGGCCGACGGCGTGGGCCGCGGCCGGGACAATCTCCAGGGCAGCGTCCTGGTGCCGTTCACCGCCATCCTGTCCGCCACCTCGGCGGCGGACAATGAGCTCTAGCCGGAACGGTTCCTAGGCCGGAGGGCCCGAAGGCCGCGACGCGGGGTTCTCGGCGGCCAGCATGGCCCGCGCCGCCGCATGGCGTCCTTCAATGAATTCCTCAAACTTGGCCTCGTCGACGCGCCACTGGCCGCGCCCGCCGATTTGAAAGGCCGGGAGTTCACCACTGTGCACCAACCCATAGCAGGCGGCCGCGGAAATTTGGAGTTGTTCGGCCACATCGGCCAGGGTCAGGAAGCGGGGCATGCCTTCATTATCCTCCCGTTGACCCGCTTTGTTGGAGTTATCCACCGTTTGGCTGCCTCTTTTTGCGACCGGGCCGCGGGCCGCGTTTTCCACAGATTTTGGGGAAAATTGCGGCGGGGGCTTCTATCTGCCCGCGAACGGCGGTAAGACTAGGAACACTGGTGTCGGATTGGGGGCGGGTTCATGGTTTCGGACGTGGACGGGCGGGGCGCGCGCCTGGCGCAGCCCTCCTGGAAGGACCCGCGGCTGCTCGTGGGAATCCTGCTGGTCCTGGCATCCGTCGCATCGGTGGTGGCACTGGTGGGCGGGGCGGACAAGACGGTGCCCATGTACGTCGCCAGGGACACGCTGGTGGTCGGACAGCCGGTGAATGCGGGCTCCTTTGACACGGTCAGGGTGCGCCTCGGTGATGTTGACGGGAAGTATTTCAGTCCCCGGGATGCCCTCCCCGGGCATGCCGTGGCCGTGCGGATGGTGCCCAAGGGGGAACTGGTTGCCCGCTCCAGCATTGGCGCCACGGACGCCCTGGACCGCAAGCCGGCATCGGTCACCGTCGCCGAACCCCTGCCCAAGGAAGTTGTCGTGGGCTCCCGTGTGGACGTCTGGGTCGCCCTGCCGGATGAACGCAATGGCTACAAGGAACCCGAGCTCATGCTGCCCGGGGCCGAGGTTGCCGCCCTGACCTCCGCGTCGATGGCGCTGGGGGCCGGGAAGACCACGCAACTGATGGTGTTGGTCACCGACGCCCAGATGCCCAAGTTCCTCGGCGCCATCGCGAACAAGGCGAAGGTGTCCGTGGTCTGGAATCCGGGCGCGTTATCGTGAGCGCCGTGACCATTGTGGCGGTCGGGGACACTCCCGGGCGGGTCATTGACGCGTTGGCGGACATGGGCGGCGCCGTGTCCGTGG
This sequence comes from Specibacter sp. RAF43, assembly GCF_052114065.1. Classification (NCBI taxonomy): domain Bacteria; kingdom Bacillati; phylum Actinomycetota; class Actinomycetes; order Micrococcales; family Micrococcaceae; genus Specibacter; species Specibacter sp. RAF43. The sequence continues at coordinate 63,122 of NZ_JBFREA010000015.1, forward strand.
CGCGCCGCTGCCCCGAGCTGTCCGGGTTGCTGGCGGCCTGCCAAAGCGGCCTGGCCCGGGTCGCGGTCGTGGCCGACTTCGCCGAGGACCTCACCGCCACCCTCGTGGACCGGCTGGCCGCGGTCGGAGTCGGCGTGGTGGCCGTCGCCGCGGACGCGAACCAGGCGGCCCGGCTGCGGAACATCGGTGCCGTCACCGCCGCCCGCACCGCCTCCCCGGAGCTGATCTTGGAGGCGGTCCGGCAAGCGGTCAACGACCGGAAACACCCCAGCGGCGCCGGTTTCGCCTTCTCCACCGAACCCCGCGACCTTCCCGGGCCCGACGGGACGGAAGACGCCGAAACCCGCGCGGTTGGCGACGTCGCCGCCGGCGACTCTCCGCCCGGCAGGGACGAGTCCCAAGCATCCCTCGGCAACGGCTTCGACCCCTGGGCGCACGCCGCCGACCCGCACCCCGGCCCCGCACCGTCCGCCAAACGCCGGGGCAAGCGTGCGGTTCCGGGGGATGCGCGGTCCGGAATGCTGTCCAAAATCACCCGACGACACCGCGCCCGGCCCGGCCCGACCGCGGGCGCTGTCCCGGAACCACGGCTCATCGCGGTGTGGGGGCCCGTCGGCTCCCCGGGGCGGACCACCCTTGCCGTCAACCTGGCCGCCGAATACGCCCTGCTGGGCCGCCGGGTGGTGGCCATCGATGCGGACACCTACGGCGCCAGCATGGCGGCCACCCTGGGGCTGTTGGATGAATCGGCGTCGTTTGCGCAGGCATGCCGGGTGGCGGACCAGGGGATGCTTACGGTGGCCGAGTTGCGGCGGATCTGCGCGGAGGTGGTCTTTGACGGGGGCTCGTTCGCGCTCCTGACCGGCCTGACCCGCCCCGACCGGTGGCCGGAGCTGCGGGCCGCCGCCGTGGACCAGGTCCTCCAGGGGGCCCGCAGCGTGGCCGACGTCGTGGTGGTTGACTGCGGTTTTTGCCTGGAACGCGACGAGGAGCTGAGCTACGACACCGTGGCGCCGCGCCGCAACGCCGCCACCCTCAGCGCGTTGGGGCAGGCGGATGTCATCTATGCGGTCGGGACCGGCGATGCCATCGGCATCCCGCGGCTGATCCGGGCCATGGCCGAGCTGCCCGAGACATGCGCCGGCGCGGACATTGCGGTGGTGCTGAACAAGGTCAGGAAAAAAGCCGCCGGCCACGCCCCGCAGCGGGCGCTGGAGCAGGCCTGGGCGCGTTTTGGCCCCGCACAGCCGATCGCCCACCACCTGCCCTGGGACGCGGAGATCATCGACCAGGCGCTGCTGTCCGGCCGGCTGCTGCTGGAGATTGCGCCGGAGTCGGCGCTGCGCCGGGCCATCCGCGACATCTGTTGTGCACGTGACCAGCAATACTCCAAAACTCCTGTAGCAAAAGCCACAGCGGAGCGCTGAAATCCCCGATAAGCTCGTGGTTGAGGCCGCAAAGAAGCGGTCTTTTCCTTTTTGACGGAGGCGTTCCAAACATGTCGTCCAAATCACCTCATTCCGATTCCGCCGTGGCATCCCCCGAACCGGGCGTCGATGACCCGCAGTTGATCACCGACTACTATGTTCATCTTTCGGATGAAGACGCCACGGCGTACGACCCCGAGGTGCTCAGCGCCCGGGCCATGACCCACCGGGCCCTGGCCGCGGACCGGGCGCCCGGAACCATCAAGGTTGAGATCCGGGACGAGCGCGACTGCAGCGTCGTATACATCGTCACCGACGACATGCCGTTCCTGGTGGACTCCGTCACCGCCGAGCTTGTCCACCAAAACGCGGCCATCCGCCTGGTGACCCACCCCATGTTCGTGGTCTCGCGCAACCGCACCACCAACGTGCTGACCAAGATCAGCAAGGTTCCCTCGCACGCCGGAGTGGCCAGCGGGGACACCTCCACGCTGCCGAGCATCGCGCACCTGGTCGGTGACGACGATGACGCCTCACACCTGGAGTCCTGGATCGCCGTCGAAATTGACAAGGCCACCGACGCCGCCAAGGACGAACTCGTCGTCGGGCTGACCAAGATCCTGGCCAACGTGCGGGCCGCCGTCGAAGACTGGCAACCCATGCGGGAGAAGGCCCTGAGCCGGGCCGAGGTGCTCGCCACCGAACTGGCCGGAGAGTCCATCACCGACATCCGGGAGGCCGAGGACCTGCTGCACTGGATGGATGCCGGCAACTTCACGTTCCTGGGCTATCGCGAATACGACCTGGTCAAGCAGGACGGCGAAGACGTCCTGGTCAACCGTGAGGGCAGCGGCCTGGGCCTGCTGAGGGACGGCTCCAGCCACCCCCAGATCCAACACCTGACCACCACCGGGCAGCGCAAGGCCCGGGAGAAGCGGGTCCTGGTCATCACCAAGGCCAACTCCCGGTCCACCGTGCACCGCGCCGCCTACCTGGACTACATTGGCATCAAGTCCTTCGACTCCCAGGGCAACGTCAACGGCGAGCAGCGCTTCATCGGCCTCTTCGCCTCGGCCGTCTACACCGGTTCCGTGCGCAACATTCCCGTGGTGCGCGAAAAGGTCGACGCCGTGCTGCGCCACTTCGGCTTCCCGCCGGACTCCCATTCCGGCAAGGACCTCTTCGCCGTCCTGGAGACGTATCCGCGCGACGAGCTGTTCCAGATCGAGGTCGACGACCTGATCGAAACGGCCAACGGCATCCTCCGCCTGCAGGAACGACGCCGCACCCGGCTGTTCCTGCGACCGGACATCTACGGCCGCTTCATGTCGGCCCTGGTCTACATCCCGCGCGACCGCTACACCACCGCCGTGCGCCGCCGCATCGAGGAGGAGCTTACCCGGACCTTCGACGCCGTCTCGATTGACTTCGAGGCGCGGATGAGCGAATCCGCCCTGGCCCGCCTGTTCTTTCGGATCCGCCTGCCCAAGAACTTCTATGTCCCGGCCGAGCTCAAGGCCTCCGAATTGGAGCAGCGCCTCGTCATGGCCGCCCGGTCCTGGCCCGAGGGCATTGCCCAGGTGCTGCGTGATTCCAATTCCCTGGAAACCGCCGACCGCCTCGCCGCGAAGTGGTCCGAGGCCTTCCCGGCCAGCTACCGGGTCGACTTTGAGGTGGAGGACGCCCAGGAGGACATTCAACGCTTCGAGGACTTTGACGCCGAGTACAAGCGCCTGGCCGACGTCGGCGTCGGGCCCGAAAAGTGCGCCCCCGGCATGCACGTGTACCTGCCCAACGGGTCCGCGGACACGTTGGAGGAAGACGCCCGCGTCAAGCTGTACATGGCCCACCCGCAGAGTCTGAGCAAGATCCTGCCCTTCTTCCACAACCTGGGCATCGAGGTCTTGGACGAGCGCCCGTTTGAAATCGGCACCGCCGACAAGCGCGACTTTTTCCTGTACGACCTGGGGCTGAAGTACCCGGCCGGGGTGGACCCGCTGGCCACCGCCGAGCTGCTCACCGCGGCCTTTGGCGCGGCCACCACTGGGGCCAGCGAATCGGACCTGTTCGACCGGCTGGTCCTGACCGAGGGCATGGGCTGGCGCCAGATCATCGTCCTGCGCGCGTATGCCAAATACCTGCGCCAGATGGGCAACACGAACTCCTTCGGCTTCATCGCCGACACTCTCCTGCACAACGTCAACGTCACCCGGGCCCTCGTGGAACTCTTTGAGACCAGGTTTGACCCGCGCGCCGTCGACGCCACCCGCCCGGCGCGCCTGGACGAGGTCCGGGGGCGGCTTAACGAGGCCCTGGAGCGCGTGCCAACTCTCGACGCGGACCGTGTCCTGCGCACGCTGGCCAACCTGGTGGAAGCGACGCTGCGCACCAACTACTACCGCGGCCGGGACTACCTCAGCCTCAAGCTCAACCCGGCCGAAATTGCCGGCCTGCCGTTCCCGCGGCCCATGTATGAAATCTGGGTGTACTCGCCCCGGGTCGAAGGCGTGCACCTGCGCTTCGGCAAGGTGGCCCGCGGCGGCCTGCGCTGGTCGGACCGCCGCGAGGACTTCCGCACCGAGGTCCTGGGCCTGGTGAAGGCCCAGACGGTCAAGAACGCCGTCATCGTGCCCACCGGTGCCAAGGGCGGATTCTTCGCCAAGCAGCTGCCCAACCCGTCAGTGGACCGAGGCGCGTGGCTGACCGAGGGCAAGGAAAGCTACAAGATGTTCATCCGCGGCCTGCTGGATGTCACCGACAACCTGGTGGCCACCGCCGCCGGCGAGATCGTGGTGCCGCCGGAGAACGTGGTTCGCCACGACGGCGACGACACCTACCTGGTGGTGGCCGCGGATAAGGGCACCGCGTCCTTCTCCGACACGGCCAACGCCATTTCCGCCGAGTACGGCTTCTGGCTGGGCGACGCCTTCGCCTCGGGCGGCTCGGTCGGCTACGACCACAAGGCCATGGGCATCACGGCCCGCGGCGCCTGGGAGTCCGTCAAGCGCCACTTCAGCGAGTTCGACGTCGACACCCAGTCCGAGGAGTTCACGGCGGTCGGCATCGGGGACATGTCCGGTGACGTGTTCGGCAACGGACTGCTGCGGACCCGGCACGTGCACCTGGTGGCGGCCTTTGACCACCGGGACATCTTCTTGGACCCGACGCCCGACGCCGAAGCCTCCTTTGACGAGCGCCAGCGCCTCTACAACCTGCCCCGGTCCTCCTGGCAGGACTACAACAAGGACCTGATCAGCGCCGGCGGCGGCGTGTACTCGCGCACCTTGAAGTCGATCCCGATCTCGGCGCCAGTCCGGGCGGCGCTCGGGCTGCCGGACGGGACGGTCAAGCTCAGCCCGCCGGAACTGCTCCGGGCGGTATTGCTGGCCCCCACCGACCTGCTGTACAACGGCGGCATCGGCACCTACATCAAGGCCAGCAGCGAATCCAACGCCGAAGTGGGCGACAAGACCAACGACGGGATCCGCGTCGACGGCAAGGACTTGCGCGTGAAGGTCATTGGCGAAGGCGGAAACCTCGGCATGACCCAGCGCGGCCGGGTTGAGGCGGCGTTGCACGGGGTCATCCTGAACACCGACGCCATCGACAACTCGGCCGGCGTGGACTGCTCCGACCATGAGGTGAACATCAAGATCTTCGTGGACCGCATGGTGGCCGCCGGCAAGCTCGATCCCGCCGAACGCGCCGAATTCCTGATGTCCATGACCGGTGAAATCGGCCACCTGGTGCTCGAGGACAACATCGACCAGAACGTGCTGCTGCTCAACGACCGCCAGCGCGTGGTGGAGTGGAGCCCCAGCTACGAGCGGTTCATGGACTGGCTCGAAGCCAACGGTGACCTGGACCGGAAGATTGAGGCCCTGCCCGGCAATGCCGAATTGCAGGAACGGCTGCAGGGCGGCCAGGGACTGACGTCCCCGGAACTCGCCGTCCTGGCCGCCTACGCCAAGATGGAACTGGCCACGGCCCTGAGCGCCAGCAACCTGGCCGACGATCCCTGGTTCAAGGCGACGCTGCGCCGGTATTTCCCGGCCCAGGTGGGGGAACGCTTCGACGGCGACCTGGACACGCACCCGCTGCGCCGGGAAATCATCGCCACGGTGGTCGCCAACGACATGGTCAACCTGGGCGGGATCACCTTTGCGTTCCGTGCCATGGAGGAATCCTCCGCGGACGAGGTCGCCGTGGCGAAGGCGTTTGTGGCCCTGCATGAAATCTTCGACTTCGACTCCATGACGAAGGCACTGCGGCAGTTGCCGCCGTCGTTCTCCACCGAGCAATGGTGCACCGTCCAGCTGGACATGCGCCGCCTGCTGGACCGCGCGGTGCGGTGGCTGATCAACCAGGGCACCGGCCAGCGCAGCATTGCCGAGGTGATCGGCCAGTTCAAGCCGGTGGTTTCCACGCTGGGCTCGCGCATGACGGACTTCGTCCAGGGGACCGACGCCGAACGCGTGACGGCGTGGAACGAGCGGGCCAGGGCGTTTAACATGCCCGACCAGCTGGGCCGCCAGTGGGCCGAACTGTTTGAGACGTTCCCGCTGCTGGACGTCGCCAAGGTGGGTGAACACGTCCACGAACCCGTCGCGGAGGTGGCCAGCGTGTACTACGCGCTGTACGCCCGCTACGGCGTGGACGCGCTGCTCGAGCGCATTACGGCGCTGCCGCGCAACGACCGCTGGCAGGCGTTGGCGCGGGCGGCCCTGCGCGACGATCTGTATGCCACCACGGCGGACATGACGCTCAACGTCATGACGAGCACGGAGCCCGGCACGGGCACGATGGCGCGCATCGAGGCCTGGGAGTCCCAAAACCGGGAGCAGCTGGGCCGGGCCACGAAGATGTTTGCCGAGGTCAATGAGCTGGAGCGGGACGACATGGCGTCGTTGTCGGTAGCCTTGAGGCTGCTGCGTTCGATCGTTCGACGTTAAGTGATCACCGGTGCCCGCCGTTGCGTTTGGACGGCGGGCACCGGTGTCACCATCGCATTTTCTTGCCTGCCCGATTAATCTTTAGGAGCCTTGGTGGCCATCTTTGCCGACATGATCAGGGAAGGCGCTGATTTTGGGCCGGGGGATGCCGAATGGCTGCACCTGTTGGTCGGGGACTGGCAGCTGATCGCCGATCTGTCCTTTGCCGACCTGGCCCTGTGGTTCCCGCATCCCGACAAGGGGTACGTGGCGCTGGCCCATGTCCGCCCGTCCACCAGCCACACCATGTTCCACACCGACTTTGTGGGCGAGGGCATACAGCACGACCTGGAACCGCTGGTCAGCGCCGCCTGGCGCAGCCAAAACATTGAACGCTCCAACGAAACAAGCATCTGGAACGCCGACCTGGCCATGCGCGTGGAGGCCATACCGATGGTGCGAAACGGCCGCACCCTGGCCGTGATCACCACGCACATGGACCTGTCCAGTTCGCGCATGCCCTCCCGGCTGGAGCTCACGTACCGGCAGTGCGCCTACGACCTGCTCAAAATGGGCACCCTGGGCCTGTGGCCGGACTTCGCCTCGCCCACCGGCTCCCGGCGCGGTGCCCCCCGTGTCGGTGACGGGCTCCTGCGCCTGGACGTGGACGGGATCGTCCAGTACGCCAGCCCCAACGGCGTCTCGGCCTTCCGCCGGCTCGGTGACGGCGAATCCCTGGAAGGCCGGTCGCTGGCCGAGGTCACCACGGGGCTGCTCAAGGACCGGCGCATGGTGGATGAGACCCTGCCGCTGGTGGTCACCGGGCGCATGCCCTGGCGCACGGAGATCGAATCGCGCGGGGTGAGCTTGTCGCTGCGGGCCATTCCGCTGCGGGATGCCAATGAGCGCTTCGGTGCGCTGGTGCTGTGCCGGGACGTGTCCGAACTGCGCCGCCGGGAGCAGGAGCTCGTCACCAAGGATGCCACCATCCGCGAGATCCACCACCGGGTGAAGAACAATTTGCAAACCGTCGCGGCGCTGCTGCGCATGCAGTCCCGGCGCATGCACAGCGATGAAGGGAAGCAGGGGCTGGAGCAGGCGATGCGGCGGGTGTCCACCATCGCCCTGGTGCACGAGACCTTGTCCCAGGGGTTGACGCAAAGCGTGGACTTTGACGAGTTGATTGACCGGCAGTTCCGGCTCTCGGCCGAGGTGGCCTCACCGTCGCAGCGGGTCCGGACGGAGAAGGAGGGCGCCTTTGGCGAGCTGCCCAGCGACTTTGCCACGCCCCTGGCCCTGGTGATCAACGAACTGGTGACCAACGCCGTCGAACACGGCCTGCAGGACCGCGGCGGGACCGTATGGCTGACCGCCGACCGGCACAAGAACAGTGCCGGCGATGATGCGTTGACCGTGACCATCGCCGACGACGGGGTGGGGCTGCCCGCGGGAACCATCGCGGAGGGGCTGGGGCTGCAAATTGTCCGCACTCTCGTCACGAGCGAGCTGGGCGGCACCATTGAATGGACGCCGCGTGCGGGCGGGGGCACCGTGGTGAAACTGGAAATGTCCCTTATTCGCCGCCACTAATGGAAACTGACCCGCAATAGATGTCGAAAAATTCGCGAAATTCGCTCTTTTCCGACATCTATTGCGGGTCAGTTTTTTGTGGGGGTGGGGCGTCTAGCTGGCGCGGCGGGCCCGGGCGGCGCGGCGCTTCATGGCGCGGCGCTCATCCTCGCTCAGTCCGCCCCACACCCCGGCGTCCTGGCCGGACTCGATGGCCCACTTCAAACAGGTGTCGATCACCTGGCACCGCCGGCACACGCTTTTTGCTTCCTCGATCTGCAGCAAGGCCGGTCCCGTGTTTCCCACCGGGAAAAACAATTCCGGGTCCTTGTCGAGGCAGGCTGCGCGACTACGCCAGTCCATGCTGATCACTCACTCCTTATTAAACTGGGAGGCTATTTGTGAAAAATTTCACGTTTGGCCACATAAGAAAAGGGCCTCCACCGGCCCCTTTAGGTCATTGAGTTAAGCGTGTCATGTTAACTCTGTGTAAACAAGGGGGTGCAGGCGATAATTTGCTGCCCAGCCGTGAGCGATGCGTCACAATCAATCCCGCACCCTTTGGCCGTTTCCTGACTATCTCCGGTAGGGTGCACTTGTGTCAAGACCCCCCGAGAACCCGGCCACGGTGCCGGAACCCAACAGCCCCCTGCCCGCCCGCCCCGTCGGAGTCACCGTGATTGCCGCGGTGGTGGGACTCGAGGCCCTGGCCGTGCTCGCCGCCGCCATCTACTCCGTTGCCGGGCTGGCCGCCCACGAGGTGAGATCCATCGGCAGCGCACTGTTTTTGGCCGTGCTGCTGCTCGGGCTGGCGGCCGGGCTGGGTGCCGTCGCCGTCAACGCCTACAAGGGAATGCGATGGACGCGCTCCGCGGCGTTTGTGTGGCAGTTGTTGATGGTGGCGGTGGCGGTGCCGGCCTTGGTGAGCGGGGCCGTGCCGGCCGGACTGGCGCTTTTGCTGCCGCCCGTGCTGGCCGTTTACTACCTGTTCACCCCGAAAGTGGTGGCGTTTTCCCAGCGGACCGGCGGCGAGCACCCGGTCCTGTAAGGGCTGGAAACTGAAACCAGTCGCGGTGGCCCCGATCGATCAGGACGCCGCGGCCAATCGGTTCCGAGCCGGTGGTGTCCAGGCGGACGCCAAACATTTCACCGTCGGCCGGCCTGCGCGGCAGGAGCACGATGGCTTGATCGGCGGTCCGCACTCCCCAGCCGGCAGGCAGGCGGGCCAGCGACGGCAGATGGTTGGGCAGCGAGCCAATCACCACCGCACCACCGGCCAAGGCGGCCGATAACGTGGCCACATCCGCCGCGGACATGGCGGCCACATCGTCCATCCACAACACGGGTACGCCTGCCCCGGGATTCTGTAGGGGCGGGGCGGCGCCCGGTGCCGGGAGCATGGACTCGTTGAGGGTCCGCACCGCCGCGATGAAGGTCGAGCGCCCGGAGTGCGGGCCGCCCACGACCGGCAGGAATGTACCCGCCGGCACGGAGACCGTCACGGGGTCCGCGCCGTCCCCGCCGATCCCCACGATGATCCGTACCGGCCCGCCAATCCGCGTGAGCACGGATTCGCCCGGCGGCCCGTACCCCAGGCCGGCCGGGTCGAACGACGGGCCGGCTGCAGCGCTCCGGGCCAGGGTCAGCGCCCGGGCCAGGGACAATTCCTCCGGGATCCCGGTCACGACCAAGGGATGGCGCACCCCGGCCCCGGGCGAGGCGGCCAGGGGCGGTGCCGACGGGGCGGCCGGTGCCGCCGGTGCCGTGCCAAGCTGGACGACGTGCGCGTCGTCGGCCTGCCCCTGGGACGCTGCCGCGTTAATGGGGCCCAGGACCGCCCCCCGGCCCGGTCCGGCCTCCACTTTCGGTAACCGCGGCCACAGGAGCCGGAATTCCGGGCTGGCGCTATGGGGCAGGAAGACCCGGTTGGACAGTGCTGTCATGAAGGGCGCGGTCAGCAGCTCGCGCTCGCCGCTGATGACCACCACAATCCTGGTGCCGCCATGCCGGATGAGTTCGGTGACCGCATCCTCGGCCCAGGGCCAGGGACTGGACCGAAACGCCGCCACCCAGCGGCCCCAGTCGGTGATGCAAACGACCGCCGAGGCCCCAAGCGTCGGGGACAGATCCGAAAGCCGCTGGAGCAACCGGGCCGCGGTGCGTAGCTCCAGCGGGGTGACGTGAGCGCCCACCCATGGACCGCCGGAGAATCCCGCCAGCGAGCCGTCACCATCGAGCACATAGAGGTGATGCACCACGGCCTCCGGCACCGGCTGCACGGCGAGGGCGTTTACGGCGGTCAGCTGGGCCATCACCAATGCGACGGCAGCCGAAGAGCCGCCGGAGCGCGACCCGATAAAGGCCAGGTGCGAATGGGCGGACGGGGACCAGCACAGGGGCTTGAGAAGCTGCAGCTCCGGTACATCCACCAGGCCCAGGACAATTGCAGCAGTGTCCGCGCCATCGGACCGCGCTGATTGGGCGGCGGCCAGGACCCCGCAGTCCAGTGACGGCGGAAGACCGGGGGCCACGACGGCCCGGGCCGGCTCCGGCACGAGGCCTGTGGGTGTGGGAGTCGCCCATGCGGACGTCAGCAGTGCCGCCACGGCCTCAGCCCCGCCGGCCGGCTCGGCAGCCGCCGGGCGGCCGGGGCGCGGACCGGCGCCGCAGGGATCCGCGTCCCGGACCAGGGCCTCCAGAGCCGGGACGGCGAGCACGCGCAGTGTTTGAGGCTCCGCCGGCAGCCCCAAAGTGGCGCACTGAAACTCCGTGGGCACGGTGCCGGCCCGGCTGATGAATGCCCGCCCGGGGGTGCCCACATCGATGCCGGCGGCCGCCGGGGAGCCGATGACGTCCCGGGAGTCCGCGGCGGACTGCACGCGCAGGCAGATGGAACTGGTCACGTTCGCCCGGATGTCCGCGTTGACGGCTCCTTGTGGCCGCTGGGTGGCCAGAACCAGGTGAATGCCCAGGGACCGGCCCACGGCGGCAATCCGCATCAGTTCCGCCATGGCCTCCGGGTACTGGTCCACCAGGATGCGGAACTCGTCAACCACCACCAGGAGGTGGGCCATGGCCGTGCGGGCGTCGGTTGCGGGAACGGATGCCCGGTAGGCGCCGGCGTCGGCCGCCGCGACAGTGCCGAGCAGGGCTTCCCGGCGACGGATCTCGGCCCGCAGGGACGCCAGGGTCCGGTCCATGTCGTGGCCGGCGAGGTCCGTCACCAGGGACGAGGTGTGGGGAAATTTCCCCAACGCACCCAGGCCGGCGCCGCCCTTGAAGTCGATGAACACAAATTGCAGGCAGGCGGGGGAGTGGGTTGCCGCCAGGCTGCCCACCAGGGTACGCAGCAGTTCGGACTTGCCGGAGCCCGTGGTGCCGGCCACCAGCAGGTGCGGTCCGTCGCGGGAGAAGTCGAAAAGCTCCTCCCCGGCGGCCGACTGCCCGATGCGCACGGGCCCCAGGCAGTGGCCGGCCGTGGAGCGCCACATGTCCCGCACCGCTGCCGAGGAGGCCAGCGACCGCGCGGGAACCAGGCTGAGTTCCAGCGACCCGGTCGCGGTCGCACCGCCCCGACCACGGGCTCGGGCGTACCGGTCGAACAGGACCGCCGGAACGCCGTCGGGGATAAATTCCTGCCCCTCCAGACTTCCGAGGGTGACATTGCCGTCGGGGCGCAGGGCCAGCCGGGGCCCGGCGCAGCTGCCGGAACCGGTGCCGAAGAGGATGTGCCGCAGGCCCGGGCACGCCGCGACCACGGGGTCCGGCGGCAGGCCAAGACACAACAGGACGCAGCGCGGCGCAGGGGGAGGCGGCCCGCCGTCGCCGGACAGCGCGGCGGGCAGCCCCGGAATGGCGCCGTTATATGCCGGTGTGAACGCCCGGACGCCCGACACGGCGGCGGCCGCCGATGCGGCCAGCACGGTGGACGGCAGGAATCGTGCCGACAAGGGCAGCTTGCCGGGTGGTCCCAGGAGGACGGCCGGAATGCCCGCGGCATCCAATTGCATCAAGATGAAGTTCAGCAGCGAGCGAAGCGGCGCGTCCGGACCGGTGACGGCCAGTCCGGCGGCCGTGATGGGCACCGCAATCGGCGATGCCGCCAGGAGCGGCGGCACGAAGCGGGGGTCGTCCGGCGCGACCCGGACTGAGGCGGGATGCCGGCCCGTGCCCACGCGCAGGACCATTTCCCGCCCGGACGCTTCCGGCGGCACGACCACCGCCGCCCCCGCGGGCGGTGGAGCCGCGGGAAAATCGCGGGAGGCCGCACCCGCCGCCCATCGGTGGCTGTGCGCCAACCGCAACAGCACATCCGCACCCGGGAACGCCGCCAGTCGTCGCGCTGCGTCCAGGCGCGCCGCGGCCGCGATGACGGCCTTCGCGTCGGCCCGCCGGCCGGTGCCGCCAAGCAACGGCACGAGGACGGTGACGGCGCCCATGGCCGCCAACGCCACAAACATCCACGAACCCGTCAGCACCGCAAAGAGGACGCCGGCCGCCAGCGGAAGGAGGCCGGCGGCGGCCGCGAGCCATCGACCGTGCGCCGGCGCAGCCGCCCGCCGCACCGAGATCGGTTCCAGGACCGCCGGATCCAACAGCCGCGCCCAGTCTTGCTCCGGGTCGCCGGGCCGCTCGGGCGAATTCAGGATGACGGCAAAGCCGGTCATCCCGGCGCGCACCACGTCGCCGATGTGAATCTTCGCACTGCCGCGCACCGGCGTCCCGGTTTCGTCCGGTGTTTCTGCCCAGTTACGGTGCAGGAGGAAACCGCTGGAACCGGCCGCCGTGGCCAAGGTCATGTCGTGGTCGCCGACCGTCAGCGTGCCGTGATGGCGGGACAGGGCGGGATCGGTGATGCGGATCTCACCGCTCCCGCGCCCGAGGCGGTAGACGCCCCGATGCAGCGGGAAGACCTCCCCGGAACCCGGACCGGAGAGAACCGTCAGCAGGGCCAGGGCGGGCGGGCCGGCGGCCCCGGCGATCGCCGCCCCGGACCCGCCCGGCCCGTGCACGACGACGACGGCCCCGTCGACAAGGGGTCGCCGGCCCGCATGCAACTCCGCCAGGGGACGGCCGGCGACCGTGAATGCCGCGCCCGGCCAGCGGTCTCCCAGGGCGCGCCGAAGGGCAAATCCCGTGGTTTCCTGCCCGCCGAATCCGACGGGCTCCCCGTCGGCGGCCGGCCCGGCGGCCGACTCCACGGCCAGCTCGACGGACAGTTCCACGGGCTGCATGACCACCGCACCCGGGGCGGCCACCACCGTGATTTCCAGCCGCATCGCACACCCACTTTCTTCCCGCCTTCCCCGAGCGTAGGCGGGTCGCACGCGAACGGAAGGGCCGGCGTCGACCCTTGTGAACAGGCCCCCGGGGAGGGGACCGTGTGGAGGACACAAAGGCGCGAAAACGCCGAAAACGTGGTTTGGCTCATAGCCGGTGCAGGCAATCCTTGGATAACGGTCAGGTAACCTAGGACAGTAGACGAAGGCATTGCGGTGCCCGTAAACCGCTACAGTAGGAATACAGGAGAGTTTGTGAACGCTGACCTAGTCGTCGTCGGTTCGGGTTTCTTTGGCCTGACCATTGCAGAACGGGCCGCCACCGAGCTGGGCTTGAAGGTGGCCGTCCTGGACCGCCGCCATCACATCGGCGGCAACGCATACAGCGAGAACGAAGCCCAGACCGGCATCGAGGTCCACCGCTACGGCGCGCACCTCTTCCACACCTCCAACGAACGCGTGTGGGAGTACGTGAACCGGTTTACCCGGTTCACCAACTACCAGCACAAGGTGTACACATCTCACAAGGGCGAGGTCTACCAGATGCCCATCAACCTGGGCACCATCAACCAGTTCTTCCGCGCCTCCATGGGACCGGGCGAGGCCCGCGCGCTCATCCAAGAGCAGGCCGGGGAACTGGCCGGCACCGATCCGGCGAACTTGAACGACAAGGGCATCTCGCTCATTGGCCGGCCGCTGTACGAGGCGTTCATCAAGCACTACACCGGCAAGCAGTGGCAGACGGACCCCAAGAACCTGCCGGCGTCGATCATCTCCCGCCTGCCCGTGCGCTACACCTACGACAACCGCTACTTCAACGACGCCCATGAGGGCCTGCCCGTTGACGGCTACACCGCCTGGATTGAGCGGATGGCGGACCACCCGAACATCGACGTCGTGCTGAACACGGACTTTTTCGACGACGGCGAGTTCGGCCGCGCGTCCGTGCTCGGCCAGGTGCCGGTCATCTACACCGGCCCGGTGGACCGCTACTTTGACTATGCGGAGGGTGATCTGTCCTGGCGTACGATCGACCTTGAGGAAGAGGTCCTGCCCATCGAGGACTTCCAGGGCTGTGCCGTCATGAACTATCCGGATGAAGAGCAGAAGTACACGCGCATCCACGAGTTCCGCCACTTCCACCCGGAGCGCGACTACACGAAGGACGCCACGGTGATCATGCGTGAGTTCTCGCGCTTTGCCGAAAAGGGCGACGAACCGTACTACCCGGTGAACACCGCCGAGGACCGCGCCAAGCTGCTGGCCTACCGCGACCTGGCCAACGGCGAGTCGGACGTGCTGTTTGGCGGACGCCTGGGCACCTACAAGTACCTGGACATGCACATGGCCATCGGGTCCGCGTTGAGCATGTTCGAGAACAAGATCAAACCGCACTTTACGGGCGGGGCAAAGCTGCAAAGCGGAGGAGTTGACGCGTGAGCGTGGCGACAAAGACTAAACGGCCGACGGCGGCACAGGACGCCCGCAACTGGCGCACCCTCCAGCGGGTGATCCTGCCCAGCCAGAGCCAGATGGACACCGTCCCGCTCTACCTGGACACCGGCAGCGCCACCGGCGTCCAACTGCCCACCACCGGCACCCCGGGGCGGGAGAAGAAAAAGGTCCGCACCGTCAGCGCCCCCAGCAAGGAGGTCCATGTCGAGGACTTCCTATCCCGTTTTTCGACGTCGGTGCGCTCCGGCGAGCGGGTCTCCTTCGGCACCTACTTCAACGCCTTCCCGGCCAGCTACTGGCGCCGGTGGACCACGGTCGATAACATTCGCCTGTCCGTGAGGACCGCCGGCATCGGCTCGGTCATCGTCTACAAGTCCAACTCCCGCGGCTCGCTGCAGCGCGTTGACTCGGTCCACGTGGACGGCGACGTCACCAGCACTTTTGACCTGAGCCTGCAGCCGTTTGGCGACGGCGGCTGGTACTGGTTTGACCTGGTGGCCGGCTCCAAGCCGCTGGTGCTGGAGGCCGCCGAATGGCAGAGCGAGGGCGAGGCCCGGACGCCGGGCTCGGTGACCCTGGAAATCACCACCTTGAACAAGACCGACTTTTGCATCAACAACCTGCGCCTGCTCTCGGAGAACCCCGAGGCGCTGGCCCAGGTCAGGGAGCTGATCCTGGTTGACCAGGGCACGCAGAAGGTCGCCGACGCCGAGGGCTTTGACGAGGTGGCGGCCGCGCTGGCCGGCAAGCTGCGCATCATCAACCAGGACAACCTGGGCGGCTCGGGCGGATTTTCCCGCGGCATGTACGAGGCCGTCCAAAACGGCAGCGACTATGCGCTGCTCATGGACGACGACATCGTGGTGGAGCCCGAGAGCATCATCCGGCTGCTGACGTTTTCCGATCTGTGCAAGACGCCCACCATTGTCGGCGGCCACATGTTCGACCTGTACAACCGCACCGTCCTGCACACCTTTGGCGAGATCGTCAACCCGTACCGCTTCCAGCCGGACCTGCCCAGCGCGGACATGACCCTCGGCCACGACTTCCTTGGCTCCAACCTGCGCCAAACCGATTGGCTCCACCGCCGCTGCGACGTGGACTACAACGGCTGGTGGATGTGCATGATCCCGACCCGGGTGATCCGCGCGGTGGGCCTGGCGCTGCCCATCTTCATCAAATGGGACGACGCCGAATACGGACTCCGGGCCCGCCAGCACGGCTTCCCGACCGTCTCCCTGCCCGGCGCCGCCGTGTGGCACGTGTCCTGGGTCGACAAGGACGACCTCGTCGGCTGGCAGGCCTACTTCCACGCCCGCAACCGCTTCATCGCCGCCCTGCTGCACAGCCCGTACGAGTACGGCGGCAAGGTGGTGCGCGAGTCCCACTACTACGACATCAAGCACCTTGTGTCCATGCAGTACGCCACCGCGCGCGGTCGCAACATGGCCCTGAAGGACCTGCTGGCCGGGCCGGGGCAGCTGCACAGCCTGCTGCCCGGCAAGCTGCCGGAAATTCGGGCCATGATGAACGGCTACTCGGATTCGACGTTCGAGTCCGACCCGGACTCCTACCCGGCGCCGAAGATGGACAAGCCGCCCAAGCACGGCCACGGCGTCCGCCCGCCGTCCCCGCTGACCCTGATTCCGTGGGCCGCCAGGACCGTCGCCCGCCAGCTGACCCAGCCGGTCTCGGCCTCCAGCCTGGAACGCCCGCAGGCGAATATTGCCCACATCGACAACCGGTGGTGGCGGATGTCCCAGTACGATTCCGCCGTCGTCTCCAACGCCGAGGGCACCGGTGCGTCCTGGTACAAGCGCGACCCCAAGCAGCTGCGTGAAATGCTGGCCGAGAGCGCCCGCCTGCACGCCCAGCTGCTGCGCGACTGGCCCAAGCTCAGCAAGCAGTACAAGGCCGCCTTGGCCGAGATCACCTCCATTGGATCGTGGGAGACGACGTTCGCTGCCCACAGCGAAAAAAGCGAGAACTGACCTCCATGAGCCAATCGAATGACGAGCTCGTCCGGCCGGGGGTCGGAGGGGGGCTCGCGGACGTGGTGCGCGCCCGGTTCCTGCTCAAATTGCTGGTTCGCAAGGAACTGAAGGTGCGCTACCGCGGCTCCGTGCTGGGGCTGCTGTGGTCGTATGTGAAACCCGGCGTACAGTTCGTCGTGTTCTACGTGGCCCTGGGCGTGTTCCTCGGCCTGGAACAAAGCCCCACCAACAAGGGCGGCCTGCCCAACTACGCCATCTACCTGTTCTCCGGCATCATCCTC
This sequence comes from Specibacter sp. RAF43, assembly GCF_052114065.1. NCBI lineage: Bacteria > Bacillati > Actinomycetota > Actinomycetes > Micrococcales > Micrococcaceae > Specibacter > Specibacter sp. RAF43. The sequence goes on from NZ_JBFREA010000015.1 coordinate 80,058, forward strand.
ATCAACTTCTTCTCCGAGGCCCTGGGCAACGCCTCCCGGTCCATCGTGAGCAACGGCGGGCTGATCAAGAAGATCTACCTGCCCCGGCAGCTGTTCCCGGTCGCCTCCGTCTGGGTGTCGGCCGTGCACTTCTTTCCGCAACTGGTCATCCTGGTGACGGCCTGCCTGTTCACCGGCTGGCGCCCATCCCTGATCCAGCTGCTGGCCGCCGCCGCCGGCTTCGTCATCGTGGCACTGCTGGCCACCGGCCTGGGCCTGCTCTTTGGCGCCGCCAATGTCTACTTCCGGGATTCGGAAAACTTCGTGGACATGCTGTTGATGATCGCCACGTGGGCGTCCCCCGTCATGTACTCCTGGACCATGGTCGCCCACAAGCTGGGAGAGGGCTGGTATGCGATCTACCAGGTCAACCCGATCACCATCGCCGTGGAAACCTTCCACTTTGCCTTTTGGCTTCCGACGACGGACGGCGGCGCCGAGATCCCGCCCCACCTGTTGTCCCTGTGGATTCCGGTGGGCCTGCTGGTCTCCGCCGGCATCCTGCTCTGGGGGCAGATGACCTTCCGACGGCTCGAGGGCCGTTTTGCCCAGGAGCTCTAAAATGACCACCGCAATCGAAGTCACGGGCATCAGCAAGCAGTTCGTGCTGCGCCACACCCGGTCGCTGAAGGAAGCGTTTGTGTGGCTCATCAAGGGCCGCAAGGGTGACCTGGCCGAAAAGTTCCACGCCCTCAAAGACGTGGACCTGGTCGTCAAAAAGGGCGAGACGGTGGCGCTGCTGGGCCTGAACGGGTCCGGAAAGTCGACGCTGCTCAAGCACATTTCCGGGGTAATGATCCCGGACACGGGCACGGTGCGCACCCGCGGCCGCGTCGCCGGGCTGATCGAGGTCGGGGCCGGCTTCCATCACGACCTCTCCGGCCGGGACAACGTCTACCTCAACGGCGCCATCCTGGGCATGACCGAGGAGCAGATCAACGACCGCTTTGACTCGATCGTGGACTTTGCCGAAATCGGCCAGTTCATCGACACCGAGGTGAAGTTCTACTCCTCCGGCATGTACCTGCGCCTGGCGTTCTCCGTCGCGGTACACACCAACCCGGAGGTTTTCCTGGTCGATGAAATCCTGGCGGTGGGCGATGAGCCATTCCAAAAGAAGTGCATCGCCAAGATCCAGGAGCTCGCCGCGGACGGGCGCACCCTGGTGGTCGTCAGCCACGACCTGGACCTGGTCTCGCGCATCTGCGACCGCGGCGTCGTCCTGGAGCACGGCAACATCACCTTCGACGGGTCCATTCGCGACGCCGTGGCGAAACTGCGCGGCGAGTGAGCGGCCCGGCCCCCGGCCACACGCTTCGCTACGACATTCAGGGGCTGCGCACCCTGGCGGTGGGGCTGGTGGTCCTCTACCACCTCTTTCCGAGCCGGCTGACCGGCGGGTTTGTCGGCGTCGATATCTTCTTCGTCATTTCCGGATTCCTGATCGTTGGCTCGCTGGTTCGCGGGGTGGAGCGCACCGGTGACATCAGGCTCCTGGCCTTCTATGCACGCCGCATTCGGCGCCTGCTGCCCGCCGGAACCGCCGTGCTCCTGGCCACCGTGGCGGCGGCCGTGCTCCTCTTGCCGCAAAGCCGGTGGCAGGAGGTGGGCCGGGACGTGGTGGCCTCGGCCCTGCAGGTGCAAAACTGGAACCAGGCCCTGGGTTCGGCCAGCTACGAATCCGCCGGCGCCCTTGTCTCGCCCCTGCAGCACTACTGGTCCCTGGCCGTCGAGGAGCAGTTTTACCTCATCATCCCGCTGCTGCTGCTCGCGGCCGTCGCCTGCGGACGGCGGCTGCACCAAAGCGCCGGGACCGCCGGACTGTGGTTTCTCGTGGCAATGTCCGCCGCATCGCTCGTGCACTCGGCCATCCTCTCGAGCCAGAACCACGACCTCGCCTATTTCGCCACCACCACCAGAATGTGGGAGCTGGGCCTGGGCGGGATTGCCGCGCTCGTGCTGCCGCGGCTGCGCATGCCCGGATCAGTCCGCGCGGCCGGCGGCTGGCTGGGCTTCGCCATGGTCATGGCCAGTGCCCTGGCCTTTCAGACGGCCATGGCATTTCCCGGCTTCATCGCGCTCCTGCCGGTGCTGGGGACCGTCCTGATCATCGCCGCAGGCCAGCCGGGGCAGCCCGGCGCCAGCCGCCCCACCCCGGACCGCTGGGGGATCTCGCACCAATTGAGCCGGCGCCCCGTCACCTATCTGGGCGACATCTCCTACTCGCTGTACTTGTGGCACTGGCCCGTGATCGTCTTTTACATCCTGCTGCGAGGCCATGAGCCGGGGATCATCGGCGGCGCCGGAATCATCGCCCTCAGCCTGGCGCTGGCCTCCCTGTCCTACCACCACATTGAACAGCGGTTCCGCTTTGGCACGCCCGTCCGGCACCACAACGGCCTGCGCTACCGGCCCGTGGTGCGCAACCGTTCCGCCTACGGCCTGGCCGGGGCCCTGGTGGCGTTGAGCTGCCTGGCGGCCGCCGGGCCGTGGGCCGTGGTCCAGGCCAAGACCAACCAGTTCGCGACGGTGGTCACGACGGACTATCCCGGCGCCCTGGCCTTTGACCGGAAGGCACCGGCCGCCGTGTCGGCCGGCCTGCCGATCCGTCCCGATCCGGCCGTCGCCACCAAAGACGTCCCGCTGACCACCAAAGACGGTTGCGCCGTCTACGACCCGCGCACGACCCCCGAGACGAAGTGCTGGTACGGGGACCCGGCCGCCACCAGGACCATGGTCCTGGTCGGTGACTCGCACGCCGCCCAGTACATCGACCCGCTGGCCGCCATCGGGACCCGCACCGGCTGGAAGGTTAAGGCCATGGTCCGCAACGGCTGTCCGTTCTCCACCGCGCCGCCCGCCAGCGCCACCACGACGTACACCAACTGCTCGAGCCAGAACGCCGTCACGTTGGCGAAGATCATCGCCTCGCGGCCGCAAGAGGTATTTGTGGCCGGCATGACTCCCGACGGCTATGGCAAATCGCTGAAATGGGGGTGGCCGGACACCGCGGCCCTGGTGGACGGCTATGTTCACATGTTCAAGTCCCTGCGCGACGCCGGCATCACCGTGAGCGTCATTGAAGACATCCCGTACCCGCAGGTGTCGGTCCCCGATTGCGTGGCAACGCACGGACCGTCGTCGCACCTGTGCGTGGTGAGCGAAAGGTCCCCAACCCCCGATCCCCTGCGGCAGGCGGCCGGTCGTGTCCCCGGAGTCCACGCCATCAACCTCAACGGCTACCTGTGCCGGGACGGCGCCTGCCCGCCGGTGGTCGGCAACGTCCTGGTTTTCCGTGACAATCACCTCACCGCCACTTTCGCCAGGACGCTCGAACGCCCGCTGGAGGCGGCGATGAGCCTGCGCTAAATGTGTCCCGGACCATGATGTGCAGGGGCCCGGGACCAAAGACCGATATTCTGGTTTCAAGGATTCCGGCAGACGCGCCGTGCTGCCGGCAACCAAGCTCGAAAGAAAAGGCTACTAAAACGTGAAGATTGCAGTCATTGCACTCGGTAAGATCGGCCTGCCCCTGGCTGTCCAATTCGCCTCCATGGGTCACGACGTCGTCGGGGTGGATGTCAACCAGGCCGTCGTAGACCTGGTCAATGCCGGCACCGAGCCCTTCCCCGGCGAGGCGCACCTGCAGGAGAAGCTTTCCGAGCTGGTCCCGGCCGGCAAGCTGCGTGCGACGACGGACTACGGCCAGGCGGTCCCCGGCGCCGACGCCGTGGTCCTGGTGGTGCCGTTGTTTGTCGACTCGGACGCCTTGCCGGACTTTGGCTGGATGGACGCCGCCACGGCCGAGCTCGGCAAGCATCTGACGGCTGGGACGCTGGTCTCCTACGAGACCACCCTTCCCGTGGGAACCACCCGCACGCGGTGGAAGCCGGCGCTGGAGGCCGCCTCCGGGCTGGTCGAGGGCAGGGATTTCCACCTAGTCTTCTCACCCGAGCGCGTGCTGACCGGCCGGGTCTTTGCGGACCTGCGCAAATACCCGAAGCTTGTCGGCGGGCTCTCCGAGGCCGGCGCGGCCAAGGCCGTGGAATTCTATGAATCCGTCCTGGACTTTGACCCGCGGCCCGATCTCAACCGCCCCAACGGCGTGTGGGACCTGGGCTCCGCGGAAGCCTCCGAGCTGGCCAAACTGGCCGAGACCACGTACCGGGACGTCAACATCGGCCTGGCCAACCAGTTCGCGAAGTTCGCGGCCAAGACCGGCATCGATATTTACCAGGTCATTGCGGCGTCCAACTCGCAGCCGTTCAGCCACATCCACCAGCCCGGCATCGCCGTCGGCGGCCATTGCATCCCCGTCTACCCGCGCCTATACCTGTGGAACGACCCCGACGCGACCGTGGTGCGCGCCGCCCGCGCCGCCAACGCCGACATGCCCGACTACACCATCGGGCTCCTGGAAGGCGCCTATGGCCCCCTGGCCGGGGCGCGCGTCGTCGTCCTCGGCGCCGCCTACCGCGGCGGCGTTAAGGAAACGGCGTTCTCCGGCGTGTTCGACGCCGTCGATGCCATCGCCACCCGCGGCGGCACCGCCCTCGTGCACGACCCCCTGTATACCGACGCCGAACTGAACAAGCTCGGCTTTGACGCCTACCATCTGGGCGAACCCGTGGACGCGGCGGTGGTGCAGGCCGACCACGCCGAGTACCGCACCCTGGGCCCGGCCGATCTGCCCGGCGTGAAGGCGTTCATCGACGGCCGGCGGATCAGCTCCGCCGAGCAGTGGAACGGCGTCACCTACCGCGTCATTGGCAAGGCCTAGCGGCCCCCGCACCCAGCCCGACTCGAACCCGATCAGGAGAACCAGCATGAGCAGTATTGCCCCCAGCGCCGATGTTTCCGAACAAGCCGTCCTCGGCGACGGCACCAAGATCTGGCACCTCGCCCAGGTGCGTGAAAACGCCGTCCTCGGCGAGAATTGCATCGTGGGCCGCGGCGCCTACGTTGGCACCGGCGTGAGGATTGGCGACAACACCAAGCTCCAGAATTACGCGCTGGTCTACGAGCCGGCCGTCCTGGGCAAGGGCGTCTTCATCGGCCCGGCCGTGGTGCTGACCAACGACACCTACCCCCGCTCCGTCAGCCCGGACGGCACGCTCAAGAGCGCCCACGACTGGACGCCGGTCGGGGTCACCATCGAGGATGGCGCCTCCGTGGGCGCCCGGGCCGTGTGCATCGCGCCGCTGACCATTGGCCGGTGGGCGACCATCGCCGCCGGCGCCGTGGTGACAAAGGATGTGCCCGCCTTCGCCTTGATGGCCGGCGTGCCCGCCCGCCGCCTGGGCTGGGTCGGCAAGGCCGGGGTCCCGCTGGTACAGGACGGCGGTTTTTGGGTGTGCCCGCAGACCGGTGCTAAATATGTTGAAGACGGAATTTCCCTGAAAGAGGCAGAGGACCACGCATGAGCCACGATTTCATTCCCGCAGCCCGACCGATCATCGGTGAGGAGGAACGCGCAGCGGTCGACGCCGTACTCGCCTCAGGCATGTTGGCCCAGGGCAAGCAGGTGGCCGAATTTGAGACGGAGTTCTCCCACGTGCTCCTGGACGGCCGCGCCAGCGTCGCCGTGAACTCCGGCACCTCCGGCCTCCACCTGGGCCTGCTGGCCTCCGGCGTCGGCCCCGGCGACGAGGTCATCGTCCCGTCCTTCACCTTCGCCGCCACCGGCAACTCCGTGGCCCTCACCGGCGCCACCCCGGTCTTTGCCGACATCGAGCTGGACCACTACACGCTCGACGTCGCCCACGTGGAATCCCTGATCACCGACAAGACCAAGGGCATCATGCCCGTGCACCTCTACGGCCACCCCTTCGCGGCGGAAGCGTTCGCGGCGCTGGCCAAGAAGCACGGCATCGACCTGTACGAGGACGCCGCCCAGGCCCACGGCGCCGCACTGAACGGCAAGCGGGTGGGCACCTTTGGCAAGTTCGCCATGTTCAGCCTGTACCCCACCAAGAACATGACCTCCGGGGAAGGCGGCATGGTTTCGACGTCCGACGCCGGCGTCGAGCACAAGCTGCGCCTGCTGCGCAACCAGGGCATGGAGACCCAGTACCAGAATGAGCTGGTGGGCTTCAACAACCGCATGACAGACCTGCACGCCGCCATTGGCCGGGTCCAGCTGACGAAGGTGCTGGGCTGGACGAAGCAGCGCCAGGAGAACGCCGCGTTCCTGACCGCCAACCTCGAAGGCGTGGGCACGCCGAAGGTCGCCGAGGGCGCCGAGCACGTCTACCACCAGTACACCGTGCGCGTCCCGGAAGGCCGCGACGAACTGCACGCCGCCCTGCGCTCGGAATACAACATCGGCTCCGGTGTGTACTATCCGGTGCCCAACCACCGGCTGCCGTCCTTCAACAGCCCCGCGGAGCTGCCCAACACGGAGATCGCCGCCAGGGAAGTGCTCTCCCTGCCGGTTCACCCGTCCCTGACCCGGGACGACCTGGAACGGATTGTCACCGCCGTGAACAAGCTGGTCAAGGCGGGTGCCTAATCGTGGCTAACCTGCGCGTAGGACTCATCGGCCTGGGCATGATGGGCCGCCACCACGCCCGCGTCATCCGCGAGGTGGAGGGCGTGGACCTGGTCGCCGTGGCCGACGCCTACGGCGACCCCCACGGCGTGGCCAGGGAACTGCCCGTGCTGGGCAGCGTCGAGGAGCTCATCGCGGCCGGCATCGACATGGCCGTGGCCGCCGTGCCCACCGGCATGCACGAGGAAGTCGGCCTGGCCCTGGCCGCGGCCGGCATCCACACCCTGGTGGAAAAGCCGATCGCCGCCAGCGCCCCGGCCGGCCAGCGCCTCGTGGAGGCCTTCGCGGCCCGGGGCCTGGTGGGCGCCGTCGGGCACATCGAGCGCTTCAACCCGGCGCTGCAGTCGCTGCGCAAGCGGATTGCCGACGGCGAACTGGGCGAGGTCTACCAGATCGCCACCCGCCGCCAGGGGCCCTTCCCGGCCCGGATCGCCGACGTCGGCGTCGTCAAGGACCTCGGCACGCACGACATCGACCTGACCGCCTGGCTGGCCCAGAGCCGGTTTGAGTCGATCTTCGCCCAAACCACCACCCGCAGCGGCCGCCCGCACGAGGACATGGTGGCCGCGACCGGCAAATTGGCCAACGGGGTCATCACCAACCACCTGGTCAACTGGCTCTCCCCGATGAAGGAACGGCTGACCATCGTCACCGGCGAAAAGGGCGCGTTCGTGGCGGACACCGTCACCGCCGACCTCACCTTTTATGAAAACGGCACCGTGGCCACCGAATGGGACTCCATGGCGGCGTTCCGCGGCGTCTCCGAGGGCAACATGACCCGGCTGGCCATCGCCAAGCCCGAGCCGCTGCGCACCGAGCATGAGGCCTTCCGGGACGCCGTGCTGGGGCTGCGCAACGACGTCGTGACCATGGTCGAGGGCCAGGACACGCTGGTCGTGGCCGAGGCCGTGCTGGAATCCTCCCGCACGGGACAGTCGGTCAGGATTCCGTCTTAGTGGGATTGCCGGGACCGCTGAAGGTCGTCGTCGCCACCCGGTTGTACACGCCGGAAGTGGGGGCGGCGGCCTTCCGCTTGAAGGCCCTCGTCGACGGGCTCGTGGCCCGCGGCGCGGACGTGGAGGTCATCACCACCACCGCGCCCAAGGGATCGCGGCCCTTCAAGCCCACCTACCGGCTCAGCCGCTGGCCGGTGCTGCGCGACGCCGGCGGCAACGTCCGCGGGTACGTCCAGTACCTCAGCTTTGACATCCCCGCCTTCTTCCGCCTGCTCGCGGCCCGGGCCGACGTCGTCGTCTCCGAACCGCCGCCGACCACCGGAGTCGTCGTGGCGCTCTCCTCGCTGCTGCGCGGCCGCCCGTTCGTCTACTACGCCGCCGACGTCTGGACGGAGGCGCTGTCCGCCATGGACGTCCCCGACGTCGTCAAGCGTGTCCTGGGGGCCGTGGAGGGCTTTGTGCTGCGCCGGGCGGCGACGGTGATTGCGGTCTCGGAGCCGGTGGCCCTGCAGGTGGCCAGGTTCGGCGTGCCGGCCGATCGCATCCGGGTGGTGGGGAACGGCGTGGACACCGGCGTTTTCACGCCGAACGGCCCGTCGATGGCGGGGGAGCGGCCGTACTTTGTATACACCGGGACCATGAGCGAGTGGCAGGGGGCGGGCATCTTCATCCAGGCCCTGCCGCTGGTCCGTGCGGCATTCCCGGAGGTGGAGCTTCGCTTCTTTGGCCAGGGCACCGACGAGGCCCACCTGCGCGCGCTGGCGGCGTCCGCGGCGCCCGGGGCCGTGCACTTTGGCGGCGTGGTGGCCCCGGCGGAGGCGGCGGCCTGGATCCGCGGCGCGGCCGGGGCCCTGGTGAGCATCAAGCCCGAGCAGGGCTACGACTTTGCCAAGCCCACCAAGATCTATGCCGCGGCCGGTTGCGGGACCCCGGTGATCTTTGCCGGCCAGGGCGACGGCGCCGCGATCGTTGCGCAGGGCGGGCTGGGGACCGCGACCCCCTACGACGCCGGCAGCGTTGCCGCCGCCATGGTTGCCGTCCTCACGGACGCTACCGTTGGCGGGAGCCAATCGCGGGAATCCCGCGTCCAATGGGTGCTGGACAACGCGTCCTTGCCGGCGTCGGGAAGGGTTGCCGCCGACGCCGTCCTGGGGCTCGCTACCCGCTAGCCTCCTCGGGATGGGGCACGGCGCCAATGTTGATTTGAAGCCCTTTCGGTCCGTACGTCGCGGCGAGGTAGTCGGCCTGCTCCGGTGTGCCGTCGTAAACATCCACCCGAACATTGGCATCAACGGTGATCGCCGTCACGCCGATCCGGATCCCCCTTTTGGCCAGCGCGTCACGGTCGTGGTCGATTCGGGCCTGCTGTTTCAGGGCGTCGGCCTCTGTTCGCCAGACGGGAACCACCAGGATGTCGTAGCCCAAATCATGAGCAGGCCGGGAGTAGGTTTCCGTGGCGGCCGTGTCCGGCAAGTGGCCGGCAACGTAGGCGAAGGCCCGCTTGTTCGCGAAATCCACTCTCATGGCATTGACGGTGAACCCGCCGGCTGCCAAGGCGGATTGAAAGTTTTCCGCAGCCTGTACCAAGGTGGCATGCCAACCTCCGCCGGCGTCCTCCAACGGCACGCCGAGTGCCTGCCGGAATTCTTCGGCGGTTTGATCACGGGTGCCGGACTTCGCCTGTTGGGCGAAGTTGCCCGGTGGCGTTGGCGTGGATTGGCCCGATGCCGCCGAGAGCGGTGTCGCGCAGATACCCGCGACCGCCAGGGCTGCCACACCTGCCAGCGACCATCGCCGACGGTGTGCCTGCGCCGAACCTGGATGGCCTCCCATGGTGCCGAGTTTACTCCGGCAGGCGCAGAAAGGCCCGGGCAGGTGCCCGGGCCCTCTTCGAGCAGCTACTTGCCGAACGCCGCCAGCAGCGCGTCCACCGTCCGCTGGGCCGCGTGGCCGTCACCGTACGGCGTGGCATCCGTTGCGGCCGGTGCCGGGCGCTGCACGGCGTCCGCGAGCAGCGACAGGTCGGCATTGACCAGTACGTTCCAGCCGAGCTCCACCGTTTCCACCCACTCGGTCTCCGGGCGGATGGTGGTGCACGGGACGCGCAGCAGAAACGCCTCCTTCTGCAGGCCGCCGGAATCGGTCACGACGCCGGCGCTGTTCGCGACGGCGTTGACCAGCTGCGGGTAGGCCAGCGGCTCGCTGAGGACGATCGAGCCGGCGGAGAGGTCGATGGCGTGCGCCTGCGCCAGCGCCGTCAACCGCGGGTGCGCCAAGAGCAGCACCGGCTTGGCGAGCGCGGCCAGCGACTGCACAATGGCGCCGAGACGCTTGGGGTCGTCGGTGTTGTCCGGGCGGTGGATGGTGCACACATAGTAGTTGCCGGCGGTGACGCCCTCCGGCAGGGGCTGGCCCTGGGCGGCAAGCTCGTCGCGCACCCGGTAGAGCACATCGGTCATGACGTCGCCTACGAGCACGGCGCGATCCGCCAGGCCCTCGGTGGCCAGGTGGTTCATGCCGACCTGGGTGGGGGAGAGCAGGAGGTCGGAGGCGTGGTCTGTCAGGACCCGGTTGTGCTCCTCGGGCATGCGGCGGTTGAAGGAGCGCAGCCCGGCTTCCAGGTGCGCCACCGGGATGTGGATCTTGACGGCCGCCAGGGCGGCCGCGAGGGTGGAATTGGTGTCGCCGTAGACCAGGACCACGTCGGGGTGTGCCTGCTCGAACACGGTTTCGAGCCCGGCCAGCATGGCGCCGGTTTGCTGGCCGTGCTTGCCCGAGCCGACGCCCAGGTTGTAATCCGGTGCCGGGATGCCCAGGTCCTGGAAGAAGACGTCGGACATGAGTTCGTCGTAGTGCTGTCCGGTGTGGACGATGACGTGCTCGGCCCGGCCCTTCAAGGCCTTCGCGATCGGGGCAAGCTTTACAAACTGTGGGCGTGCGCCCACGACACTGAGAATTCGCATTGTTCAAGCTTAACCGGCGTTCGGGGATCCTCCGGCGGTCACTGCGGTTTTCACCACGCCCCGGCCTCGGACCCGGACCTCCGGTTCCGCGATAGCCTTACTGGGTGGAGAGAGTAGAACCCGACCCCGTGCTGGTGGATGTGGTCATTGCCGTGCACACACCGGACCGGCCTGTCGAACGTGCCATTGCCTCGCTCTTGGACTCCGGCCTGTCGAGTGAACCTGATGCACCCAATCGCCTGCGGATCACCGTCGTTTGCCACAACACCCCGATGGGGCCTGTGCGGGCTCGCGTCGCCCCGAGGGACCGGCAAATGGTTCGATTTGTCGAGTACTCTGACGGAATCAAGAGTCCGGCCGGACCGTTTAACCATGGCATCGCCCTCGCCACGGGCACGTGGGTTTCCATCATGGGCAGCGACGACTCGCTGGAATCCGGCGCCCTTGCCTCCTGGGTCCACACCGCTGACAGGGATGCCACCGATGTCCTGATAGCTCCCATGGCACATGCGGGCGGCAAATCCATTCACACACCCGTCGTGCGCAGGAACCGGGTCGCCGGCCTCGATCCAATTGCTGATCGGCTGACCTATAGAACCGCTCCCTTGGGACTTATGCGCCTGGAACTTGTGCGTCGCCTGGGCCTCTCCTTTCCGAACCGCTACGCAACAGGTGAGGATCAGCTCTTTTCCGCACAGCTGTGGTTTTCCGGCGCGCGGATCAGCTACGGCCGCGGACTTCCGCGATACCTGGTCCATGACGACGCCGTTGCCCGCGTCACCGCTACGCCCCGGACGATAGCCGAGGATCTGGCGTTTGCCACGGATCTGGTGCGATCGAGCTGGTTTTCCAGCCTTGGTACACAACAACGGCAATCGATTGTCACCAAACTGCTCCGGGTGCATGTGTTTGGGCATGTGGCCTTGCGAGCAGGGTCCGGAACATGGAATGCGGACGATGCTGCAGCCATGGCAGAGGTTGTCCGACTACTTTTGTTTGCCGCGCCATCGGCGGCACGGCCGTTGTCCCTGGCCGACAGGGCGCTGCTGGATGCCGTCGTCCGCAGCGAGGCGAAGAACACGGTCATGAAGTCCTTGACCTTGGCACGGAGGAGGTTCGGCCATCCGCGGACGTGGGTGCCGCGGAATTTGTCGTGCTTGCTGCACCCGGAAGCGCCTCTGCGGTTCATGACGGCATCGGCGCTCGTCTAGGGTGAAATTGACAGTGCATCGTTATCACTGAAGGAACATATGAAGATCCTGGTCATCGCCACGTGGTACCCGCACGAGGAAAACCCTGCCGAGGCCCCGTTTAACGCCGAACATGTGGAGGCAATCCGGGCCCGGGGCCACGATGTGAGGGTGGTCCATGTCCGGCTGGGACGTGCCTTGCCCATGCCGCAAGACACCAATGGTGTGTGGGAGGGCGTGCCCGTCCGGCGGGTTTCGGCTGACCCAAAACGTCCGGGATCGATCGTGGCGTGCGTGTGCCTGATCACACGGGAGATGGCCTGGGCGGATGCCATCCATACCATGGCGTTTTCGTCGATATTGCTGGCATTGCCCTCGTGGTCCGCAAGGACCGCCGTGGGCCGCGGACGCCCGTGGGTTCACACGGAACACTGGAACGGCGTCGTCAATCCGTCCAGCGTCTCGCCGCTGTGGCAAAAACTGTCAGGGCTGCGGATCGTTCTTCGCGCTCCGCATGTTGTCACGGGAGTGACGGGACAACTGGCTGCGGAAATGCAGCGATTTGCCCGATCGGGCGCGGCCATGGTGGTGCCCTGTGTCGTCAAGGGTCGCGCCCCGGTCTCGCCTGCACGATTTGGCCGGGAGTTGCGCCTCGTCGCCGTCGGCGCACTGATCGAACGCAAACGGCCCCTGGCCACGATCGAGACCGTCGCCTGGCTTCGCGATCATGGAACCGACGCCCACTTGACATGGGTGGGGGACGGACCCCAGCGTGGGGAATGCGAAGCGCTGGTGGGAAGATTGGGTCTTCAGGGCCGCGTGACGTTCACGGGATCAGTCCCCCCGGCCAAGGTAGCGTTGCATCTCTCTAATTCCGATTTGTTTTTCCTTCCCACGGCACAGGAGAACTTCTTCACGTCCGCAGCGGAAGCCCTGGCTGCGGGCCGGGCGGTGGTGGCGACTCGGGTGGGTGGTTTCAGCGACTATGCCGATGAAAGCAACAGCAGACTTGTCGATGCCGTCAGCCCGGAGTCATTGGGCCGTGCCGTGCAGAGCGCGGCAAGCGTCTTCCGCAATGTTCCGGCCATCGATATCGCCCGTCCGATCAGGGCCCGGTTTTCGCCGGAGGCCGTTGGTGAGCTCCTGGACGGCGCCTATGCCGCGGCACTCGCGCGCGCCTAGGCGACCCCACCCAACAACGACCCCACCCAACAATGCGAACTCGTCGAAGGAGCTAAGTCGTATGGAAAGAGAGCCCAGGGTCCTTCAGTTCAACGATTGTGCCTACGTTGCCCGGTCAATGGTTCACGCGGCCGCACGGGTGGGATTGGACTGGGACTACATGCCCCCTGAACAAGTGCGGCCGTTGAGCGCACCGCCCAGAAATCCGCTCTTGGCGAAGGCACGATTCCTCCCATTCGTGGTCCGCAGGCTGGCGAAACTCCAAGCCGCGGACGTGGTCCACGTCCACTACGGGACCAGCGTGCGCCTCATCAAGGAAAAGGGAATGCCTGCAAGGCCATATGTCCTGACCCTGCATGGCACGGACATTCGAAAACAGTGGAAGGAGCCGGGCTTTCACGACGAAATCCAACGGGCCATTGACGAGGCCGCCCACGTTTTTTATGCGAATGCGGACAACGTTGGTGACGCGTGCGCTGCCCGCTCCGATGCTGAATTCCTGCCGTCGCTGATCGATATTTCCCGGCTTCCGGCGTGGCGGCCGGATCCCCTGCCGCGGGTCATGTTCATCTCGAGGTGGGACGACGACAAGGGCGTTGGCCGCCAACTCGGTTTGGCGCGGGAGCTGGCCAGGGCACTGTCGGGAAAAGCCGAGCTGGTGGGGCTGGACTGGGGCCCGGGGGCGCCTGAGGCACAATCCGCGGGTGTGCGCCTCTTGGCGAAAATGCCGCAACATCTCTATCACGAGCAATTGAGCAGGTCCGCCGTCGGCATTGGGCAGGCTTCCGATTATTTCTCCACCAGCGAGTTTGAGGCGCTGTGCATGGGGCTGCCCGTGGCGGCCCTGGGCACGCGGCTGCCGCGACCGGATGACGGATCCGTCCCGCCCGTCCTGGAAGGTGGTGTTTCCGCCGTCGTGGAGCAAGTGGTGGCGGCACTCGATGACCCGGCCGCGACGGCCAGGCGGCTGGGCGGTGCCACGTGGGCTATTCCGCGGTATGACGCCGCCGGCTACATCCCGCGGCTCGCCGAACTGTACCGTCGAACGGCAATTGCACGTTAGCGATCGGCGCTGGCGGCAAGCCCGGCCTGGTTGCCCGGAGTGGACGGCGTGTGCAATCCGGCCAAGGCTGCTTGTTGGGCAAAATCCGAGTTGGCGGCGACGACCTCATCGAAGGTGCCCTGAGTGACGATCGTGCCGTCCTTCATGAAGGCGACCTGGTCGTTGTTGCGGATGGTGGAGAGGCGATGAGCCACGGAAATGACGGTCATTTCACCGTGGAGGGATTGAATGGCGCCGGCAACGGCGGCTTCCGTGGCCGTGTCCAACGCACTCGTGGCCTCATCCAAGACCAGGATCAGGGGATCGGAATAAAGTGCCCGCGCTATGCCGAGGCGTTGGCGTTGGCCGCCGGACAGTGCCAGGCCGCGTTCACCAACGCGGCCGCGTATCCCGCCTTTGCGGGCCTCAACGGAGTCGAGCAGCTGGGCGCGGGCCAAGGCGGTCCTGACCCGGTCCTCGTCAACATCTTCCCCCCAAGACAAGGCGACATTTTGGGCCACCGTGCCGTCGAAGATGGCCACATCCTGGGGGACGTAGCCTACCCGCTTTCGCCAATCCGCCAAGACATCCTCCAGGGGGACCCCATCCAAGGTCATCGTCCCGGATGACGGCGTCAGCAGGCCCAGGAAAATGTCGATCAACGTGGACTTCCCGGCGCCGGATTGACCGACAATTCCGATTGATGAACCGATGGGAAGAGTGAGGTTGATTTTTTGCACCGCCGGGGCCATGGATCCGGGATAGGTGAATTCGACGTCCGAAAGTTGGAGAATTTTTGGCTGGCCCGTGATGGGTGTCTTGCCCAGCTGTTCGGCATTTTCCCGGTAGACCGCGGCGTCGCGGATGTCGCCGATGACGGTTTCCGTATAGGCCAGCGTGGATTGAACCGTTGTCAGCGAGGATTGGATGGATGTTAGGGCCGGGACCATTTTGAACCCTGCGAGGCCAAAGATCGCGACGGAGGACAGGGCCCCATTGATGCCACCCACCAGGAATCCCACGGTGCCAATCAGTAGGAAGCCGCCGATCAAGGCCATGTCGATCACGAACTTCGGCACGGTGCCCATGAATCGAATGTTCGACCGGGAACGGGCGGTTCGTTCGCGACTGATCATGACAATATCGCCGACTTCTGCTGCCTTGTCCCGCAGGGTGATTTCCTTGAGGGCGGCGAGCATTTCGGTGACGAGCTTGGCCATCCGGCTGCTGGCATCGCGGTTGATGCGGCCTGCTTCGTAGGATTTCTTGGTCAACCACAGGTAGAGGAACGCGGCGATGAGTCCCAAGTACACGACGGTCACCAGGGCCGTCTGCCACGAGGCGCCAATGAGGACAATCAGCACTGTGACGAATGTTAACCCCTGAGCCGGCAATGAGACGGCGGGAAAGAGGACCCCGGAGACTGTGTTGGCGATGCCTACATCGATCATCCTGACCAATTCGGACGTGGACCGTTTCATGCGCTCGGTCCAAGGCGCACGGATGTAGCTCTGGAAGAGGGCCGTGCCGATTTCCAGCTCGTATTCGGCGAATTTCCGGGTGGACACCCACTGGAGCCAAATGTTGAGGAAGGACTTCACGATCATCATTGCCGCTGAGGCCACAAGGATGACCACACCCAAGCCCTGGGAGAAATGGCCCAAAACCGGCAACGACATCTCGGAGCCGTTTTGGGCCTGCAGGATTTGGTTCAGGACCAGGGCAAATACGCCCAAGGCCGCCGAGTCGAGGAGCGCCAGCGCGGCAGACAGCACGGCGAAGAGCGCGAGAAAGCGTCTGGCATTGGACGGCAGCAGTGGCAACAACTGCTGCAAGGTACGTCGCAGGTGATTCAAGAAGGACTCCAGAACGGCGAAAGGGGGACCTGTTGCATTCTACGGGGTACTGGATTTGGTTCCCTAACAGCACCGGGCGGCAGGGCCTCAATGAGATGATGAATCACATGAGTGAGCATTTTCGCGTGACCCAGCTCTTTGACTGCGCCGATGTTGGCAAGGCCCTGGTGGCGGCCGGCCGGAACCAGGGCGAACCATGGAAACAAATTCAGGGACCGTGGGCACGCGGCGGCACCAAGGCGGCCTACTACCGCTTTCGGCTGGAGCAGGCGGCGGCCTTTCCCCGCACCCAGCTGTGGCACGTCAACATGGGCGGCCGAGGCAAATGGGCTCGGGGTGCGTTCCAGCGCCCGTACGCACTGACACTTCACGGAACGGACATTCGCCAAAGCTATTGGCAGGATGCCAGCCATGCCGTGATCAAGGCCGACATCGACCTCGCCGGGCACGTTTGGTATACAACTCCGGATCTCCGGGAAAAAGCCGAGAAGGCCCGGCCCGATGCGGAATACCTCCCCGTCCCCCTGAATGCCGCGGAACTTCCACAGTGGAGTCCGGCCGCCAAGCCGCGAGTCTTCTTTCCGTCCCGGTGGGACGCGTCCAAGGGAGGAGACGCGTGGGTTCAGACAGCGGCCGATGTCGTGGCCGCGCTGGCCGGCAAGGACGTCGACATTGTCGGCCTTGACTGGGGGGACCGTGCCGCCGAGGTCGCCGCGATGGGAGTGACGCTCCTGCCGCAAATGCCCAAGGCCAAGTTCCTGGCCGAACTTGCAACGGCCCACGTTGCCGTAGGCCAAGTTGCCGGGATTCTGGCAACCAGTGAGCTTCAGGCCATCGGAATCGGCGTTCCGACCATCTTTGCCGACCAGGTAGCCGGTTACCCGGCGGACCTCGCCACGGTTAGCGTCCAACGTGGCGACGTTGGACAGGCCGTCAGGGAGGCCTTGGCCGATCCTCGTGCACTGTCCCGGACGTTGGGCGGTGCGGACTATGTGCGCCGCACCCACGATGCGTCGGTGCTCGCACCGCGGCTCAATGGGGGCTACGCAAAGATCCTGGCCGGAGCCAAATGACCCGCCCGCACCTGCTCTACATTGCCTTCTCCTTCCCGCCGAGTACGGCGTCCTCCGTTTACCGGTGTACTGCCGTGGCCAACGCCTTCATCGCCGCGGGGTGGGAGGTCACGGTGGTGACGCTGTCGGAGGAAATCTGGGCGGAAATCTCCGGTACGGATTTTGGCCTGGTTGACTCGATCGATCCACGGGTCAGGGTCGTTCACGTCGATGACGGTGGAGCCGAAGAACCCAACCGGCGGGACCTTAGGCGCTATTCGCGCTTGAGGATCGAGGCCCCCTACCTGTGGAAGGAGCTGTTTCGGCGGCGCCACCGGGCGGATTTCCCCGAGGATTTTCATGAATTGTGGTTTGCCCCAGCCAGCCAGGCCGCGCGCGCCATCCATGCTGAGCGCCCGGCCGACCTTGTCATGGCCTCGGCCAGCCCCTACATATCCTTCAAGGTGGCCGCACAATTCGGCGATGTCCCCTACATATTGGATTATCGCGACGCGTGGGCGTTCAATACGTTTACCGGTGCGGAAAACTACGCCCCCGACTCCAAGCACGGGCGGCTGGAAAATGACTACCTCAACAAGGCACTTCAGGTGTGGTTTGTGAACGAACCCATCCGGACTGAATATGCCAGCCGGTACCCGGATGCCGCCAACGTCATGCGGGTCGTGCCAAATGGCTTTGACCCGCAGCCGGGCCATCGCAAATCAGCGGCACATGCCACGAATGCGCCCCGTTTTGGGTATCTGGGCACCCTGCAATACACTGCCGTTCCGCTCGATGAGTTCCTTGGCGGATGGGATTTGGCCTTTGGTGGACACGATGCGCCCCCGGCCCGCGCCGTATTTCGCGGCAAGCTCAGCCCCTCCGGATTGGTGCCGGCCGACGTCCTGGACATTTTCAACTCCGGCGTCCATCACGGGCTGAGCTACGAAGGTCCAATTTCCAAGCGCGACGTGTCGAACTTTTACGGCACCATGGATGCGCTGCTCTTGTTGCTGCCCCCGGGCAAATACGTCACCGGAGGCAAGACTGCAGAGTATCTCGCGACCGGACTGCCCATCATCTCCATCCATGACCCCGACAGTGCGGCAACCCAGCTGCTCAGGGACTACCCGTTGTGGTTCCCAGCTACGGAACTGACAGTCAAAAGCATTGCCCAAGCACTGCTCGACTGCGCCAAAGCCTTGGCGGAACCAGACGTGCGCAGATGGGACGCGGCGTGGACGTACGGGCAGCAGTTCGCGCGCAGCAACATTTTGAACCCCGCCATTGCACAACTTCAGGCCTTGACGGGGTCCGGCGGGTCCGTGCCGGATTCAGCCCCAGCCGAACGGAACGATTCATGAATTCACCCGACAGCCTCAAAATCGGAATCGTGGTGGGTCGGACCGGACATGCCAAAACGGCGCTGGAGGACCTGTGGGGCCAGGCCAAAATATTTGCGGAAAGGCACGGGCGGAACATTTCGGGGTTCGCCGTATACCTGGACGACGTCGGCGAAGCGGTTCCGGTGACGGGCGGCGGCTTGGTGGTGGTCCCGGTCAAGGTTCGTTCCGGCGGTTGGCGTGCCGCGTCCGCGAACGCCTTGGCTGGAAGGACCGGTCCCTTCGGCGTTCTTGGCAGGCTGTTGCGGGAGAACCTGTACTCCCGCCGCGTCTGTGCCGCCGTGGTGAAAAATGCAACGGTTCGGCGCGCATTGTGCGATTGCTCCGTCATTGTCTCCGCCGACCCCTCGGCGGACCGGACTCTCTGGAAGTTGCGCAACCGCACCACCGCCAAGCTCGTGCACGGACCGTTTGCGCAGTTGCACGCCCTCAGGGGACTGGTCCGGGAATAGCAGTCACCGGCTGGAGGATTCTCTGGCCAACAGGGGCTATGGGATACTTGTGCGGTGAGTCGAACTTGGATTGTAATCCCCATGTATAACGAGGCGCCGGTCGTCGGCACCGTTATCACGGGGCTGCGGAAGGTCTTCCCGTACGTCGTCTGCGTTGACGACGGCAGCACCGACGGCTCCCAGGACGTGGCACGCGCCGCCGGGGCGGTGGTTGTCCAGCATCCCGTAAATCTGGGGCAGGGGGCGTCACTGCAGACGGGAATTGAATATGCGCTCAATGACCCCGAGCTTGACTGCATCGTCACTTTCGACGCCGACGGCCAGCACCGGGTGGTCGACGCCTCGGCCATGGCCGAGAGGATCACGTCGGGGGAAGCCGAGGTTGTCCTGGGATCGCGGTTCCTGGACGGCCGCACCAAGTTGTCCCCCGCCAAGCGCCTGGTGTTGCGCACGGCCGCGGTTCAATCACGCATGGCCACCGGCATGGCCTTGACCGACGCCCACAACGGACTCCGTGCCTTCAGTCCCAAGGTGGCCCGTGGCCTCCACCTGACCCAAAACCGGATGGCCCACGCCTCGGAACTGGTCCACCAGCTTGCCGAGATGAAGCCGCGGTGGGTCGAACAGCCCGTGGAAATCATCTACACCGATTACTCCAAGGCAAAGGGCCAGTCCCTGCTGAATTCCATCAATATCCTCGCGGACCTTTTGTTTAGGTGACATCGTGCAAATAGTTGTCCAGATAGCCCTTGTCCTGGCGGTCGTCACCGTCTCCCTCGCCTTGATGCGGGGCGGCTCCAATGCCCGTCACCTGGCGATCAGGCGCATCATGTTGGTGCTCTTCGCCTGCGTGGCCGGATTGTCGATCTTTTTCCCCGGCCTACTCACACAAATTGCCCGTTTTTTCGGCATCGGCCGCGGCACGGATCTGGTGCTTTACGGGCTGATCGTGAGCTTTCTGGTGTACATGGCCACCACCTACCAGCGATTCCGCCACATGGAAACCACGCTGACCAAGCTCTCGCGCCGGATCGCCATCGACGAAGTCAACCGGACCCAGTCTCCGGCAGCCGTGGCCGACCTTATTGCCCGGGGGACAACAAGCGCCGGACCTGAACTGAGCGGCCCCGTCGGCAGATGAGTGAAGCGGCTGGACCCCGAGCGGCCGTGGGGAACGGGCCGGTGACCGCGGTGCGTCCGCGCAACTACGGCTTGGACATTCTGCGCATTGTAAGTATTTGCGGTGTCGTGGCCATTCACGTCTTTGGGCTTCGCGTGGGAGCCGAACCAAGAGCGGGACGGGGCTGGTGGGCCGCCGTGGCGATCGACATTGGCTTCATTTGGGTGGTTCCGGTGTTTGTGATGATTTCCGGGGCGCTCCTGCTTGGTTCCCGGCAGGTGGTGCAGGCGCCGGCGGCTTTTTACCGCAAGCGGGCCGTTCGGCTCGTGCCGGCACTCATCTTTTGGAATCTGGTGTACCTGGTCGGCGTGCGGATTTGGATGCGCCAGGAAAAACTGTCCACAGGGCGGGTATTGGAATTGCTTTATGACAGTTCCGTCTTTACCCAGTTGTATTTCCTGTGGCTGATTCTGGGCCTGTATGCCGTCGCACCCCTTGTTGCCGCATTTGTGGCGTCCCGGGACGACCGCCGCGCCCTGGCGACCGCCGGCATTATTCTCGGCGCGACCGTCATGGCGTACATGATCCCTGGACTCTTGGGGCATTTTGGCGTATCCAGACCCATCAAACTAAACATGTTCACCTACTGGGTGCCGTATGTGGGGTACTTCGCCGCCGGCTATGCACTGCGGAAGGTCAGAATGAAGGGGTTGCCTCTTGCTGCCGCGGGTCTCGCGACGGCGACCCTGATGGCTTTCACCGTCTGGCACTTCGGGCACCGCGGTGTCTTGCCCGTGGCGGATATGTTGGTCTCGGTTTCATACCTGGGCGCGGGCGTTGCGCTGACCGCGCTCGGTGTCTTTGTGGTGGGGCTGTCGGTGTGCGAATACGTGAGCATTCCGGGACGGGTCGGCACCGCCATAGTGGCATTGTCCAGCGCCTCGTTTGGCGTGTTCCTTGTCCACTTGGTGATCTTTGAGGCCATCCGGCTTAATGTGCCCGCTGTGCTTGGGGCGAACTCTGTCCGGGCCATTGCGGTGGCCTACCTTCTGACGCTTGCGGGAAGCTTTGGCATTTCGCTCCTTGCTGCCAAGGTCCCCTTGCTGAGGCGGGTCTTTTGACCGTGGCACGGGCCACCGCCGGTCAGGGGTTCGTGCGCAATCGGGAATAATGAAGCGTATGACTGATCTTCCCTCCTTGCTGATCCTCACCTTTTCCCCTATCCGTTCGGACCCTCGGGTGTTGAAACAGGTGGAATTGTTCAAGGGCAGGTACCGGGTGAGCACCTGTGCCTATGGTGCGGCGCCGGACGGTGTGGATGAGCACTTTGCGCTGCCCGAGGATTCACGCGCGTGGCCGTCGGACAAGGTGGGGCTCGTCAGCCGGCAGTATGGCAAAGTCTACGATGGGCTTCCCGCGGTACGGGCGGCCCGCGCCATTCTGCCCAAGGGCAGGTTTGACATCATCTTGGCCAATGACCTCAACACGCTGCCGCTGGCCCTGGACCTGGAACCCATCTTGGGAGTTCATTCCGACCTGCACGAATTTGCGCCGAGGGAAAAGGAAGACAACCTCAAATGGCGCCTTTTCATCGCCCCGTTCATGCGGTGGTTGTGCTCGCGCTACCTATCCATGGCGGCGTCCGTCACAACCGTGTCGCAAGGCATAGCGGATGAGTACTTGAAGGACTACGGAACAAAAACCGGGGTAGTCACCAACGCCGCCCCTTATGCCGAGGGCACCGTCAGGCCGGTGGGCGAGAAGGTTCGCCTCATCCACAGCGCCGCCGGCCAGCGCTATCGCAAACTTGAGAACTTCATTGAAGCCATGAAGGACGCACCGGACTGGCTGACCCTTGACATGATTGTCATGCCCAATGAGCCCGACTACGTCCTCGAGCTCAAGGCCCAGGCTGCGGCCGTGCCGTCCATTACGTTTCGGGATCCGGTCCCATACAGGGAATTGGTGGCAACGCTGAGCGAGTACGACGTCTCAGTGGTTTTCCTGCCGCCGACCAACTTCAACCTCAAGAACGCCTTGCCGAATAAGTTCTTCGAGGCCGTCCAGGCCCGCATCGGCCTGATTATTGGTCCGTCTCCGGCCATGGTGGATCTGGTGGACCAGTACGGCCTTGGCGCGATCACCGACGATTTCTCCCCTGAATCGCTGCGACGGACCCTTTACGCCCTGACGCCGGAACAGATCGCATCCTGGAAGCAATCCGCCGATCGTGCGGCGCGTCCGCTTTCCGCCGAGGCACAGGTAAGGGTCTGGGCGCAGTCCATCGATCGGATTGCCGGATTGGCGTAGCAGCGACCGGTCCGGCACGATTACGAGAAGGCCACACGTTATGAGTTCCACCATTGCCAGCCCGGACGTCGATGTCATCATTGCCGTTCACCAGCTGAACCGTCCGATCAGGCGGGCTGTGTCGTCCGTGCTCGCTGCCGCTGCCCCGGGCCAGGCCAGGGCCATCGTGATTGCCCACGGGTTGGATGCGGATGACGTCCGCTCCCTCTTGCAGGGACTCCCGCAGGAGAGGGTCCAGGTCGTTGAGCACGTTGACGGGGTGCGCTCCGCGGCGGGTCCGTTCAACGCCGGGCTGCGACGCGCTGACGCCGAGTTTGTCGCGGTCATGGGCTCCGATGACATGCTGGAACCCGGAGCATTGAGCGGATGGGTGAATCTGGCCAGGCAACGGCGGGCCGACGTTGTGCTGGCCCCCTTGAAGCTGCAAAGTGGGCCGATCGTCAGGACTCCACGCCTGAGGCCGTTGCGTCGCCATCGCCTTGATCCCATTCGAGATCGACTTGCGTACCGCACCGCGCCCCTGGGCCTGCTGCGCCTGTCCACGATCCGGGGCCGGGGGCTTGCCTTCATGGAAGGCATGCCTACCGGGGAGGACGTTTCGTTTTCGCTGAACCTTTGGTTCGGCGGCAGCCATATTGTGATGGGTCCCGCCAATGGGCACTACGTCATTGGTGAAGATGCCGTTGAACGGGTAACCCATGCCAAGTTCGCACTAGATGACGAGTTCTCCCCCTTCCTGGAGTTGCTTGGGGAGCCGTGGTTGCAGGCCCTGCCAGTTGGCGAGCGGACGGCAATTGCCGTCAAAATCGCCCGCATTCACGTTTTGACGGCAATGACGGTGCGAGGCGCACATTGGGAGTGGGGCGGCACTGACGGGCTCGCACTGCAACAAATCTTGGGACGCCTCCAGGACGTGGCACCAGGGTTCGAGGCCGCATTTTCTCGGGCCGACCGTCGTTTGCTAGGTGCAGCCCTCGTCGCGACTGAGGGTGGGCTCGGCGACGCCCTGGAGGAATTCCTGCATGCGAGCTACCGGGACAGGCTGCTAACCGAGAACGTTGCAGATAATTTCTTGGTGGAAAGCAATCTGCGCTACTACCTGGAATTGAAGGTGGGTGCACTGCTGCGTCGCTGGATGCCAAAACTGGCGGCTGAGATCTAAGCCGCGGACAAGTGACAGGGGTTGCAACGCTACCGGGTGTATGCCAACAAGTCCGTCATCAGTTGGTTGCCAACCACACCGGAACCGCCCAGAACGACGATCCTGCGGGGGTTAAGCCGCGTGAGTTCGGCCCGGATGGACGGTGGGATACCGACTCCGGTAACCAAGAGAACCGGGGCATCTACGGCTCCAGCGGCGGCAGCCCCGGCCAGGGCGTCCGGGAAGCCGAGTCCACTGGCTATGTACGCAACGTCGGCACCGGCGCTGTTGCTTGCTTTGGAAATGGCCGCCGACGTTGAATACCTGTCGGCACCGGAGATACGGGTGACCGAGGGAGCGTACTTCGTTAGCTCTGTGGCCACCTTGCTGGTGACGACCCCGGTACCGCCGAGGATGACGATTTTCTTTGGTTTGAGCCGGGTGAGTTCCGTCCGGACGGCGGTTGGGAGGCCATTGGAGGCGGTCAGCAGGACCGGGCCGCTGAGTGAGCCGGCGGCGGCAGCGCCTGAAAGGGCGTCGGGGAATGTCAGGCCGCTGGCAATGTAGGCGACGCCCACCCCGGCGTCGTTGCTGGCCTTGGACACTGCTGCCGACGTGGCGTACCTGTCTGTTCCCGAGATACGCGTGACCGTGGAGCTGAATGCCTTCAGGTCCGTGGCGACCTTGCCGGTGACGACGCCGGTGCCGCCGAGGATGACAATCTTGTGGGGCTTGAGCCGGGTGAGCTCGGCCCGGACGGTCGCCGGGACCCCGTTGCTTGCCGTCAGAAGAACCGGTCCCTTGGCAGCACCGGCCGCCGCAGCGCCCGAAAGAGCATCCGGGAATGTGAGTGCGCTGGCGATGTAGGCGACCGCCACGCCGGGGGCAAATGTCGCCCTGGAGGTTGCCGCCGAGGTTTCATACCGATCCTGGCCGTCGATCCTGGACGTGGGGGCGTACGGCACGACGGACGCACTCCATGGAGAGGCCGACGATGCCCCTCCCGCGTTCTTGGCCGTAGCACTAAATGCGTATGCCATGCCGTTGGTCAGGCCGCCGACGGAGCACGAACCAGACGCCGCGGCGATGGTGCAGGTCGATCCATTGCGAGAGTTATGAATTGTAATCGAGGTGGCAACCGGCCCCGAGGGATTCCTTGCGACCGTAACCGTCGCCCGGCCGTCCCCGGCAAGGGCCGACGGAGCTGCAGGCTTCAGGGGGGGCTGGGGTATGTTGACGCTTTCGGCACCGGCAATCAAATAGGGACTCCAGCCGGATCCGATGGATTGGGCCGCGGAAAAGGTCCCGTTGCCCGGGACGTCCTGGTAGCTAAGCGCGCCGGTGGTGGAGCGACGCAGAAGGCCCACCGCGCCGGGACGCGAGAAATCGCTGAGCACGGTGATGCTGGTGAAAGCATGCCAGCCCGTTCCAATGACCTTGCGCGGCTCGCCATAGAAGGCGCCGCCGCCGTTGGAACGGTACAGGCGCACAGCTCCGGAGGAATCTTGCGCCAGTATGTCCTGCCGCCCGTCGCCGTCGAAGTCGAGCATCGTCAGGTTAAGTGATCCCCAGCCTTGGCCGATCTGCTTTGGCGCCCCGAGGCCCGCGCCCGAGGGATTGGACCAAAGGGTGAGGACTCCGTTGGTGTCGCGGGCCAGGATCTGTGGGTACTTGCTGGAATTGAGCCAGTATCCGATCGTGAGCTGATATCCGGCCCATCCCGAGGAAGCCAGCGTCAGGGGGGAGGCGAAGCCGCCGCCGGACAGGCCCTTGTAGACGGACAATGCCCCGGTCGTCCGTTGCGCCACGAGGTCCAGGATGCCGTCGGCGTTCCAGTCGATGACGTTGACGGAGCGCATGCCGCTCCAGCCCTGGCCGATCTGCCGGCGGGTGCCAAATCCACCGACACCGTTGGCGGGGTAGTTCCACAAAATACCTGCCCCGTCTGCGGCCACCAGGTCGGCGGGGGACTGGATGGACGGGCGGGGGATTGACACGGTGGCCGTGGCGGCGAACTTTTGCAAGTTTGCCAGGGTCCCGTTCCAGGTGTTGGAATCACCGGCAAATGGCCCGGTGGAGCTGTACTGCCAGAAGCTTTGGAAGGTCCAGCTCTTGGGCAGGGCGCCCAGCACAGATGCATACGCCGCGATGTGCAGCGGCTGGTCGCCGAACACGGCCGAGTTCCCCGTGCACCGCTGCCACCAGTCGGTGGTGGTGTAGATCATGGGGAGCCGGCCGGTGAGCGCCAGGACCCGGTTGGAAAAGGCCTTGATCCAGGCCACCATGGCGCCGGGGCTCTGGTTGTAGCAGGTGTTGCCGAGGCTCGAATACGGGTTGTACTCAATGTCCAGCAGCGGCGGGAGCATCGAGGCGTTTGGGCGCCATCCGCCCCCGTTCGCCACAAAGAAATCAGCCTGCGCCACGGCCGAGGATTGGCCGGGGAGGGCAAAGTGGTATGCGCCGTGGAGTGTGATCCCGGCCTTCGCCGCACCCTGCCACTGGGACACGCGCGAGCGGTCGATAAAGTTATTGCCCTCGGTGGCCTTGGCATACACAAAGCGTGCACCCAGGGACCACTGCTGTCCCCAGTTGACGTTGCTGACCGAGTGCGCGGGTGCGTCGGCCTGATGTCCGCTGACATCCAAGCCCAGGACTCCGGCCGGGGCGGACATGGGCGCGAAGGAGCGCATCTTGGTCGACTCCTGCACCAGTTCAGACATCGGCGCGGCAGCTTGCGGGCTGTACCCCAAAGCCTGTTTGGCCGCGCCCTGGCCCATGTAGGCGCCGGCGCCCGTTTGCAGGCCTGATGCTGCCGCGGGCGACGGCTCGGGCGCGGGTGTCGCCTGCGGCGTGCTGGTGGCTTCCGCCGTCGACGTCGGGCTGGGTGCGGCCGTGGGCGTTGGGCTGGGTTCGGCGGTAGGCGTTGCGGTGGGCGTTGCCGCGGTGTCGGCGTGGGCCGGCAGGACGCCCAGGGAGAGTGTCAGGGAAAGTGTGAGCAATCCGGCCCCCGCGATTTTGGCCACGTCACGGGCGTACCGGGGTGCGTCATGGTGGGTAAACCTGGGCCGAGTCGTAAACATGGGGAGGAACTCCGGAAGAGGTAGCGTGGCGGATGTGGCGCGCATGGGCAGTTGTCGCTGTGCAGGTACAGAAGGCGGAGACCAGGGCCTGTACGCTGTCAGCCTACTACCCGTGTGACAAAAGTGACCACTGTGGCTTAAGTCAACACGCCGGGCCGTTCGGCGCCCCCGAACGGGCGCTATAGGCTGGAAAGCATGAAAGTTTTGGTCACCGGCGGCGCCGGCTACATAGGATCCCACACGGTGCTTTGCCTGCTCGAGGCCGGGCACAGCGTCGTCGTATTGGATAACCTGGCGAACTCCTCGGCCGAATCACTGAACCGCGTGGCGGAACTCACCGGCAAGCGCCCCGGCTTTATCGAGCTGGACCTGTTGGATGCCGCAGGGGTGGACAAATTGTTCGCGGAGGCCGGTTTTGACGCCGTCATCCACTTTGCCGGGCTGAAGGCCGTGGGCGAGTCGGTGGCCCAGCCGCTGATGTACTACCAAAACAACGTCGGCGGCACGCTGAACCTGCTCGCGGCCATGGTCCGGCACGGCGTCCGCACGCTGGTCTTCAGCTCCTCCGCGACCGTCTACGGGGCCAGTGAGGAGGTCCCGCTGACCGAGAAGATGCCGTTGGACGCCACCAACCCGTACGGGCGCACCAAGGAACAGATCGAGGACATCCTGACCGATCTTGGCGCGTCCGACCCCGCCTGGCGGGTTGCCCTGCTGCGCTACTTCAATCCCGTGGGCGCCCACGAATCCGGCCGGATCGGGGAGGACCCCCGCGGCATCCCCAACAACCTGCTGCCGTTCGTGGCTCAGGTGGCCGTGGGCCGCCGGGAGAAGGTCATGGTGTTTGGCAACGACTACCCGACGCCGGACGGCACCGGGGTGCGCGACTACATCCACGTCATGGACCTGGCCGCCGGACACCTGGCGGCCCTGGACTACCTGCCCGGCCACCAGGGCGTGTATCGCTGGAACCTGGGCACCGGCCGGGGCTCCTCGGTGCTGGAGGTCATCCAGGCCTTCGGCGATGCCGCCGGCAAGGCCGTGCCGTTTGAATTCGCACCCCGGCGCCCGGGCGACGCCGCGGTCAGCTACGCGGACCCGTCGGCCGCGCTGGCGGATCTTGGCTGGTCCGCCCACCGCAACCTGGCCCAGATGTGCCAGGACCACTGGCGCTGGCAGCGCGAGAACCCGCAGGGCTACGGCGCGTAGCCAACCGTCTCGCTAGGGGCAGGCATCGATCCGGTACAGCTTGGCCGGTCCCTCCCGGTCCAGCAATGTCAGTCCGGGCGTGGCGGCCAGCGCTTGCGAACTCGGAAACTCCATGTTCATCTTGTTGATCTGCCGGGCGCCGAAGTCGAGCAGGTAGTAGGAGTCGAGGCGTTTGACGGCGGCACACACGGCGGCGTCGCTGCCGAGCTCCGTCAGATGGTGGGTGAGGATCCTGTCGTCCGGGCTGGGGGTTGAGCCGGCCGCGGGGAGGATGACCTTGCGATCCGCCAGGGCATAGACCAGCGCCGCCCCGGTCAGGGGGTTGACGATGACGGTGGCGTTCGCGGGGATTTTCCGATCGGCACGCAAAATCAGGGCCCGCTCGTCGGTGGAGAGCAGGTTCGCCGTCGGCGATGCCGCGTACTGGAGCTGCGCCCGCGCCACCATGGCGGCCACGGAGCTGTCCTGTCCCGCCGTCGCGATCGCCAGGCACGCCAGGGTTCCCGCGGTGGCCACGGCGATCCACTGCCGGTTCCGCCCCGGGGACACCTGCGGGAGCCTGGCCACGATCACGTCAAAAAGCCAGACGGTGCCGTAGACCGCCAGCGGCAGGGCGACGACGGGGAGCATGGCGGCGAGCCGGAAGCTGTCGTTGTAGAACACGCCGGTGAAAAAGGACCGTTGCGGGCCCTGCCCGAATCCGGTCGCGGCGATGAAGAGGAATACGCTCACGGCAAAGGCGCCCAGGAGCCATAGGTGCCTGCGGGTTTGGACCACGGCGTAGGTGCCCAGGACCGTCAGCCCGAGGATCACCAGCGAGGTGGGCAGGCCCTGGGGGGCGTTGGCGATTGCCTGGCCGAGGGCCTGGGCAACGGTTTGGGTGGGCGGCCAGAAGGAGGCCTTCTCGGTGGGACGGACCCGGGTCCATACCAGGTCCAGGAGCAGCAGGTAGCCGACGAAGGCGAGCACCGAGGTAATGAACGGCGGCCAGGCCACGGTGCCGGCAAGGCGGGCCTTGGTTTGCCGGTAGAGCCAAAAGGCGGCCAGTGGCAGCGCAAACGCGCCCAGCACAATGACCACGCTCGGGTGGCTCAACGCCAGACCGGGGGCGGCCAACACCAGCAGGACGAGCCCGAGGATGGTGCCCGGATGGCTTCGGGTCGAGAGCGCGAGGACGTCGGCAACGAGGGCAATGAAGGCCGGCAGGAGCGTGACGGCCAGGAAATTGGGGTAGAGGACGCCGAAATCCATCAGGAGGTAGGGGAAGGCCGCAAATGCTCCGGCCAGCGCCCCCGTCATGAGGAAAACGGCCGGCCGGGCCCCAAGTGCGCGCGTGGCCAGGTACATGGCGGAGACCGTCCAGACCAGTGCCCCCAGCACGATGTTCACGCAGTTGACGCCGACGGGGATGGGCACATCCGCCGTCTGGACGACGAGGGCCACCACGTCATGCCAAACGCCGGGATAGAACGACCGGGTGCCGCCGCCCTCCAGATTGCCCAGGAACAAGGAGGAGCCGTTGCCGGTATCCAGGATGAACCTGACGGCATTGAGGTGAAACACATTGTCATAGGTTTGCGACAGGTTCTCCGGGCGCATGAATATCTGGGCGAATCGGGCGCCGATGAGGCCCGCGCCGAGCACCACTCCGGCAACGAGTCCGGCGGCCACGGCCGGTCGAGGCCGCACCCAAAGCGGGCCGCGCGGGGCGGGCGAACGCCGGATGATGAGCAGGTAGCGCAGGCCCCAGGCCACCGCCGACCCCAGAATTGTCACAAGCGCCACCACCGGCAGCGACCAGCGCACATGGATCAGCTGCGCCGCCATGGCCCCGACCCCCACGAGGGAAATCGAGAGCGGTGCGGCCAGGCCCAGCCAGGCAATGCCGCGCACGCCCAGACACCGGGCCAGGACGGCGCCGGGGACGAATATGATGAGCGCGGCCGCAAGCAGCGCCGGAACCGTTTGCAACCAAGTCATGAAATTCTTGAAGTCTCCTGTGGCGCGCGCGCCGAATCAATGGCATCTTTCGTGCTGTCGTAAATCAGGCTCGATTCTAACCCAAGCGGCCTTGCTACTTGGTGAGCTGGCCGAACGCCACGTCCATGACCTCGGCGGCCCGCAGGTTCAAACGGCGCGATTCGTCCAGGTCGCGGTTCAACGTCTCCACCAGGCCGCGGAGGTCGCCCAGCTCGCGCTCCAGCCGTTCCACGCGGTGGCGCAGCGCCTCGGTCTCCTCGGGCTGGCGGGAAAAGGCCTTGAGGTGGTGCGCGGCGGACGGACTGATCCGGCCCACAATCTTCAGCAGGGCCACTTTGAGGATCTCAAATGCGCTCATGAGGGGGAAACCTTTCCAATGACGTAACTAAGGGATGCCCCGACTGCGCCGGGCTCCGTGATGAAATTGCGCTCCACTACTTCCAGCCCGTAGAAGGAGAGCCTGTTGGTGAACTCCCACGGGTCAAAGATCTTTTCCCCCGCCGGTTCAAACTTGTCCCTGACCGTCCGGCCCACGTGGGGGTTGCGCATCTGCAGGTAGGCCCGGCCGCCCCGGCCCAGCAGGTGCGAGATGGCCAGCAGGGCCGTGTCCCGGCCCAGGAAGTGCAGGTTGTCAAAGAGATTCCGCGCCACGACCGTAATCGGGGCGTCGGGGCCGGCCAGCGCGGCGGCCCGCTTCACGAGTCCGGCCATCTGCCGGACGGAATTGACGTTCGCCACCGCAAAGTCGGCGGCCGCGCCGGGCCGGGCGCCGGCGCCGTCCTGCACGGCACCGTCCTGCACGGCGCGGGCGCGGGCGATGGCGGGGCGGCTGTAGTCACTGGCCAGGACCCGGTGGCCGGCGGCGGCCAGGGCCAGCGCGTCCTGGCCGAGCCCGCAGCCCAGCTCCACCACGGTGGAACCCGGCGCCAGGTGATCGGCCAGCCAGCCGCCCAGGGCGGACGGTGGGAGCCGGACGTCGGCGCCGATCAGCCCGCGGTGGAAGTCCTCCCAGTCTTCACGGAAGGGGTCGTAGTGGTTGAGCCACCAGTAGAACCGCCGGCCTGCGGCCTCCGGGGTGACGAACGTGAACGCCGGGTCCGGGATGCGCCAGTCGGGGCCGTAGATGGCCGTGAGCAGCTGGTCCGTGTTGGCCGGCGCGGGAAGCTCCAGGCCGCCGGCGGAGACGGTGCCAAGC
Organism: Specibacter sp. RAF43; assembly: GCF_052114065.1. Classification (NCBI taxonomy): domain Bacteria; kingdom Bacillati; phylum Actinomycetota; class Actinomycetes; order Micrococcales; family Micrococcaceae; genus Specibacter; species Specibacter sp. RAF43. Next base: position 110,778 of record NZ_JBFREA010000015.1, read on the forward strand.
GGAAAAATGGTCACCTCGGCGGCCTTTTCCCGGGCGTGGAAGGTCCCGTAGAACCAGCCTTCCGTGACGAAGTAACTGAAGATGTCGACGTAGTGGCCGTCGGTGTATTCGGTGCCGCCGAACATGACCTGCAGATGGCCGCTGGAGTGGCGCACCGTCTCAAATCCCTCGGCGGCGAGCACCCGCTCCATCTCATACGATTCCAGGACAACGTCGGTGGGGTTGGTGTGCCGGCTCAGGTAGGCGAGGTCGGCGTCGTCGTCATGGGCCACGAGCTGGCCGTCGCGCACCAGCCCCAGCAGCGTTCCGCCGGTGACGAAGGGTTCGAGCCCCATGGTGTCCTGAAGCACCGCAACGAGCCGGGCCGCGGAGCCGAGCACGTCGGCCATGAACGTTTCGGTGTCAGCCTCAAATGACTTGGCCAGCCGCCCCCACTTGTTGACCACCAGGTCCCGGCCCGTGAGCGGGTCGCGCAGCCGCAGGGCCTCGGTGCTCGCGCCAAAGCGCACCGTCGCCTCCGCCGTGGACGACGCCGGCTGGCCGGCTTGGGCGCGGATTTCCAGTTTCGCCGTGGTCACCCCGGTCAGGTGCGGGGCCAGAGCCGGCGGCCACGAAACCAGGAGCGTGTTGGTCTCCCGGACCCAGTGGCCGTCGTCGACGCGAAAGGTCCAGATCCGCCGCCCGTCAAAGGACACATAGGCGAGGCTGCCGACGGGGGAGCCCGGGCCGTCGCCGGCGACGGGCAGGCAGGCGCGCAGCACGGTGGCGGTGGCGTCGAGGGACGGGATCAAGGCAGCGCTCCATCAAAGGTGGGAAGGGGGTCATTTTCGGGCAGGCGCAGGTCAAAGACGTGGCCGGAATCGGTGGACGCCAGGACCTGGGCACTGGCGTGGGCGACAAATTCGCTGTTGAGCAAGGTGGCGGGATCCTCGACGCCGAACGCCTCCGTCCGCATGGGCGTGGACGTGCGGGCGGGGTTGATGCAGTTGACCCGGATCCGCTCCGGCGCCCATTCGTCGCTCAGCGCCTGGGTGAGGTTCACGATCGCGGCCTTCGTGGCCGAGTAGATGCTGTAGTTGGCCCGGCCGCGGGTGTAGGAGCTGGACGTGTACAACAGCAGCGAGCCGTGTGAGTCGCGCAGGTAGGCGTGGCTTTCCTGGGCGACGACGGCGGCGCCGGTGAGGTTGGTGCCGATCGAGGCGGCCAGGTCGGCGTCGGACATCTCCACCAGCGCCCCGGTGTGCAGGACCCCGGCGGACAGCACCACGTGGTCGATCCGGCCGCTGGACGCGTGGGCCTGCGCCAGTGCGCGGCGGACGTCCTCGCGGGCCTGGATGTCTGTGCCCGTGGTGCCTCGGCTGAAGCCGTGGACGGTGGCACCGGCGGCGGTGAGGCTGTTGGCCAGGTCCAATCCGATGCCGGAGGCGGCACCAAAAATCACCACCGTCTGGCCGGCCAGCCCGGCCAGGGACTGCCCGACGCCGTGGGCGGAAAATTCCCGCAGCTGGAACAGCTTGTCCGCCAGGTGGATGTCCACCGGCTGGGTGATCTTGATGTTGGCGTCGCTGCCCTCCACCACCACGATCGGCACCTCCGGCAGGTAGTTCAGCACCACGGAGCAGTCGTCGGTGGCCTCAAAGGCCGGGTCGGTGGCGGCCCGTTCGTAGGCCCGGGCGAGCACGCCGCGCCGAAAGGCCTGCGGCGTCTGCCCGCGGCGCAGGGTACTGCGCCGCGGCACGCCCGTGATGCAGTTCTGGGCGTTGACCTCGATGATGGTGTCCGCCGAGGCGATCGCCGTGTCCACCGCGTCGTAGCTGTCCAGGGCATCGAGGCAGTCCTGGATGATGCGCTGGTCCACCAGGGGCCGGACGGCGTCGTGAAAAAGGACCTTGGCGTCGTCGCGCTCGATGGCCGCCAGCGCCAGCCGGGTGGTGTCGTTGCGGGTGGCGCCGCCGGGCAGGATGGCCGCCAACTTCCGGAAGCCGGCCGGCGCCAGCAGGCGCCGGGCCGCCTCCAGATGGTGGGGCTCCATCATGACGATGATCGAGTCAATGCCGGGTGCCGCATCAAAGACGGCCATGGTGTGTTCCAGGGACGTGCGCCCCGCCACGGGAACCAGCTGCTTGGGCGTCGAGAGCCCCACCCGGGTGCCGACGCCGCCGGCCAGGATGACGGCCACGACGCCCCCCGGAGGGGCCGGTGAACTGGGCAAGTTCATGGATGCGGTACCACTTTCGACGCTGGCCAACCCCGCCGTTGGAGTGGGCGCGGACACATAGCAATATGTTAGCTGGTAATTAGCTGGGAGTTTGGCAAACAGTTGGGGCGGGCCCCGGTTGTCCACAGTTACCCCGTGGGCACTGGCGCGCTGGCGGGCGGCGGGGTTACGCTCCACAAGAGATAGGCACGGCAAATCCGCAATGAAGCGGTGGGGATGAATGGATGCGCTCACACTAGTTGAAGAGGAAGTTCGCGAACTCATACGGCGCAGGGGGCTCGACCCCCTGCGCCAGGGCAGCGAGGTCCGCACGCTGGTGGAGGCGGCCGTCAACGACTACGGCGAGCGCTCGCTGATTGGTGCGGTGCCTCCGCTGGCCCACGCCGGTGAGGCGAAGCAGCACGTGTTCGACGCCGTTGCCGGCTTCGGCGCGCTCCAACCGTTCCTGGACGACCCCGCCATCGAGGAAATCTGGCTCAACGCCCCGGACCAGGTGTTTGTGGCCCGCAACGGCCAATCCGAGCTGACCGCCTTGGCCTTCACCAACCAGCAGGTGCGGGACCTGGTGGAGCGGATGCTCAAGAGCTCCGGGCGCCGGCTGGATCTGAGCAGCCCGTTCGTGGACGCCGCACTGCCGGACGGCTCCCGGCTGCATGTGGTCATCCCGGACATCACCCGCGAACATTGGGCCGTGAATATCCGCAAGTTCACCGCCCGGGCCAGCCGGCTGGACCACCTGGTGGAACTGGGCTCGCTCACGCCCCAGGCCGCCCGCTTCCTGGGCGCGGCCGTGAGCAGCGGGCTGAACATCCTGGTTTCCGGCGCCACCCAGGCCGGCAAGACCACCCTGCTGAACTGCCTGGCCGCCGGCATTGGCTCGCGGGAGCGGGTGGTCACGGTGGAGGAGATCTTTGAGCTCAAGCTGCCGCTGCGGGACGTGGTGGGGCTCCAATGCCGCCAGCCCAACCTCGAAGGCGCCGGGGAGATCCCGCTGCGCCGGCTGGTCAAGGAGGCGCTGCGCATGCGCCCGGACCGACTGATCGTCGGCGAGGTGCGCGAGGCCGAAAGCCTGGACATGCTCATCGCCCTCAACAGCGGCTTGCCCGGGATGGCGTCGGTGCATGCCAACAGCGCGCACGACGCCGTCGTGAAGATCTGCACGCTGCCGCTGCTGGCCGGGGAGAACATCACGGCCGTCGTTACTGTCTAATCACAGCATAAATTGAATGCCCCGGCACTGCGCAAACAGTCCGGGGCGTGGCTACCAGTGATTAGGACCGGCAACATGAATCAGCATACAGCCCGCGCCGTGCAAAGCACCGTGCAATTCATCTTCTACACGCTCGTTGCAGCGTGCATGTTCGTGGGGCCCGCCCTGCTTGCGTCTGCTATCTTCCCGAGCGTGGCAGCATGAGCGCCGCGCCGGTGTCCTACTACGACATGACGCTAGCCAAGATCCGGGAACGCATATTGAATGCGGACGTTTCCCGCAAGGCCATTGCCGCCGGCGTCGGGATCTCCCAAGCCATGCTGCGCCGCAAGCTCTCCGGTGAAACCGCCCTCACCGTCTCAGAGATAGACGCCCTTGCTCGTGTGCTGGGCTGCCGCATGTCGGAGATCGTCGCCTAACCGTCCCGAGTCGCCCTGGGGTCGGTTCGACCGACCCCATAGGCGGCGGTCGGGATCTGAACTAGCCCTCATTTCAAATGAGAGCTAGGTCGGTTCTAGGCTTCCGCCTACGTGTTCCAGCCCTTCGACGTACTCAACCGGGCGCGGTCATACTCCCCTTCAAGCCTGAACCGCCAGGCTGCCGTCACTAACTGCAGTGGTGCCGGCTGCGCTACAGCCTGCCCCGGATACCGCGGCGGGCTACGGGCGTGGAATGCAGCAGACAGGGAGCGGGGGCGGCGGGAAATCGACGGGACGAGGGACTATAACAAGTCAGCCCTTTAGGTCCTCATCATCTTTGAACCCTGCCCACCTCCCAAATGTCACACGCTCACGATAGATTCACCGGCATCCACTGGGGACGCCACACAACAACCCACAATAGAACAGGTCTCAACCATGAACATCACCACAAAATCCACAATGACAGCTGACCACGAATGTGAGTACATCTTGCAGCGGATCAATGAGCTTGTGGAATCGTCACCAATGAGCCGAAAGGAAATTGCCAACATCGGTGGCATGTCTGTAGCCAGGATGCGGCGCAAGCTTCGAGGCGAAACTGTGCTGATGACGCCTGACCTTTTCATGTTCGCCAGGGTCTTCCAAATCAAACCGTCGGCCCTGATGGCCCACTGACCTCGCATTTCAAATGCGACCTGTCCCGGTAACGTACACCAACGTTGCCGGGGCTTTCTTATGTCCTCAATCCTGCTGTAGGATCTCGCGTGCGCGACCCCCCTCAAAAGTTGCGGGGAGGGGGAGTTCACTACCCGGCGAACCCTCCCGGCGGCCTTCATGCTAGAGATTTGTGACCCCCACCCAGTCCGGGTGGTTGCCGGCGCCCGGGCCTGCCGTCCCGTCGTTGTGTGACGGGACGGCTGGCCTTCGCTTGTCCGGTCGGGCTTACAGTCCGGTGAGGACGTTTAGCGCGGTAGGACGGGATACGCCGAGCATCAGACGCTCGCTGGTGCGGATCTTGACCTTGCCGTTGGTGAAGTCGGCATCCGAGGAGTTGGACATTGCCAGGGTGATGCCCTCGCGGATGAATGCCTGGGTGGCGAGCTCGAGGTTTCCGAGGATCGCAACGCCGGGCGTGATCTGCGTGGTTTGCAGGACCGGGATTCCCCACACATCCGAAACGGTGGACTGCCCGGGATCTCCGAGGATGTAGTTCCCGAGCGTGTTCTTTGTGCGCCGGATCTCGGACCAGGTGGACGGGTGGATGATCAGGACGTCCGGCTCGCAAAAGTGCGGGCCGTTGCGCAGGTCGGTAATTCCCTGTTCGATGACGTCCAGCGCAACATCACTGGCGCCCTTGGTGCGGGAGAGCGTGCCGGGGACGTTGAGCAAGCCCAAGAGGTTGTCCCCGGTGCCGTCGCCGTTGAGGAGCTGCCAGTTTTCCGTGTCGGTGACCTGGCGCTGGAGTTCAACGTCGATGTACTGGCCGAATGTCGCGAAGTCTGCCAGCAGCTCGTCCACCACGGTTGTGAAGACGCCGATCTTCTTGGCCGACAGGATCGTTGCAACGGTGGTCAGAGACATCTCGGGGTACTGCCCGCCCGCGTTGATGGTCGCGGCCCCGGCGGTGCGGTCAATGGTCGGGACTGTGGCGTTGGTGCCGATCGATCCCTTGTCCGTGTACGTGACTGTCGCGCCGCCGGTGATCACTGCCACGAGGACGCTTTCAGCACCTGCCGTGGTGCCACGGTAGAGGCGATAGCCGTTGGCGCCGGTGATGCTGGTCCAGTTGATCGGCTGTTGCTGGTTGGCCGTCAGGGTTGCGGTCAGTTCGTTGGATCCAACCGTTTCGCCCGCGGTATTGGTGGCGGTCAGCTTCCAGTAGTAGGTTCCTGCGTTGAAGCTGCCACCGGATGCGGCGGTACCCAGGGCAATGACGGGGGTTGCAAGTGCCACGGTGTTGGCCGTATGCGTGATGAACTCTACCGATGGGGCCTCGGTCCCCGTGGACGGGATGTGGTCCAGCAGACGGGTGGGCTCAAACCTCCGGTCTACCAGGCCCATGTAGCGCGCCGGCAGCTGCCCGCGGGTGGCGTCCGAAAATGCGGCGTCCTTGAGTTCGACGCGGAGGTTCTGCCCAGACTTGGCGGCGTGATAGAAACTCTGCTTCATTTCCTCGCTGAGGGCCAGCGACGGGGTAGCCTGGCCCTTCATGGCCCGGCCTGAGGCAACGGCCGTGGCGTAGGGGTTGTTCATACTTTCCCCGCCCACCATGAGCGGGGCGGCCTGCTGGTGCAATTCAAGGGTTGCCCGGTGCTGCTTCAGTTCGGCGGTGAGGCCGTCGAGCTGGGCCTTCTTGACCTCATTGGTCAGCGACTTGTTGTTGATGATTGCTTGGGACTTGGCGCCGAGTTCGGCGATGGCGCGGCGGGCTGTGATGACGTCAGACATTTGATGCTCGGGATTCTGCGGACCCTGAGTGAAATGTGGATATGCCGGGACGCGGTGCGTCTACCGGCGACTTTTCGCGCTATGTTGGCCGTCGCCATGCTGCGCGGTGAAGCTTTTACTGCGAGCCTGCAGGGGTGTCCTTGTCGGTGCCGTCTCTGGGGGCTTTCGCGCCGTGAGCCTGGGGACCGCCAATCAGCCGTGTCTGACTACTAGAAGAATTCTACCGCACATACCTCCATTTGGAAGTATGTGCGGTAGAACGTCTACTCGCAGTAGTTCGGGCATCCCTTCTCGTGGGTGATGCCCAATGCCCTGGGCAGGCTGCCGAAGCCGGCCAGGGCCTCGGTCGTCGCGTTGCAGTGAATGCACGGCACTTCCAGTAGCAGCGCGGCGGCTTCGATGCGGCGTAGCTCGTGCTCGACGGGCGGGACCATGGGCGGGAATCTGTAGTCAGCCTTCGGCGGTTCAATCATCGCGTTTCCCTCGTGAGTTCTTGACATAGCTTCGGGTGGTGTCGGCGTGGCAGTTTTCGCACTTCGCACCGGGCGCCGGCTTACTGCAGCGCGGGCACGGTAAGGGCGGCGGCGGGGTGGGGGCCAGCAGCCGTGCCAGGAAGTCATTCACTATCCGATTCCTTTCGGCTGGGCTTTGGGAAGGGGCGTCGTTTATCTGCCATGTCGTCTGTCCTAGACCGCCGTGGAGCGATAGAGGCGGCCATTGGCATCTACGTAGAGGTTTGGTTTCTGCGTCGTGGTCGGCAGGCTGGTGATTGTCAAGATTGGGGCGCTGAGTTTCAGTTCGGTCGTGCCGCCTACCTCAAGGACTGTTGAGACAAGCAGCGTCCCGAAACTGGCGGATGATGAGAGCGCACCGCCTACCAGGTTGATTTGGCCGCCGGTAGCACCGCCGCTCTCAAGGCTGATGCTGCCTAGGTTGACCTTCTTCCCGGCGTTCACGTTCAGGTCATTCTTGAGTGTTGTCACTCCCTCGACGGAGAGTGTGCCCTTGGTGGCCATGGGCCCCGTGACATCAAGCTTGCCTGTGACGTCGGTGTCGCCCGTTATGTGGGTGGGCCCGTTGAGGTTCGTCGTGCCCGTGAAGGTGGACGTGCCGGTCTGCGTGATGGTTCCCGTGACGTCGAGTGTGCCCGAGATTTTCGCGGAGCCGGTGACGTCCAGGCCACCGTTCTCGATGGTGATCACACCACCGTCGTACACGAGTAGCCCGCTGCGACCGATAGCCGCATTGTTCATCGGCGCCGCGTTCTCCAACGCCCTCAAGCGCCGGATAATTTGGTCCAACTGCGATTTTGACAGGTCATTGATGAGGCTCATTGTCAGGATCCTTCTGTTGAGTTGTTTTGTGCGGTTGTTGCCATGGCGGTCATGATGCCTGCTTCTCTTCTTCGTCATTTCGTTTTTGGAGTGCTGCCATTTGTCGGCGGGGTGTGCCGCGGGGGACAACGTCAAGTGATTCAGTCATGGTGGACTCCTTCTGTGTGGTGGTGGGTGTTGGTGTGTTCCGGGGTATTCATGGCGGCTATTCCGGTTCCGCGCTGGTGGTGGGCAATGGTTCTTCGACTTCGCCGGCGGCGTTGGTCAGGGGCAGGTTGTGGGCCCTTGGGCGGCTCTCTGCGGCCCGTGCGCGGCCTTCCCAGTACGAAGAGCGCTGGCGTTCATGGTGTAGCTGCTGGGCGAGGATTGCAGCACCTGCAGGCTGGTGGTTCCCGTAGCTGTATCCGGTCATGGTCTCGTCTCCTGGGGTTGCATCGATTCCGCGTGTTTCAGGGCTTTTTGAGGGGTCAATGTAGGGTGATGTACCCTTTTCGGGAACTTTCCTAAGATCCTTCTCGTGAGGAGGTTTGCAAAAGGGGTACATGACCCTACATTCCCCCTTCGTTTTCGTCGTCGTCGGCCCGTATTCCGATGCCTTGGCGGACCATGCCGGCGGTCGTGCGTTTGGCTGCGTATCCGAGCCGGTCGAGTTCTTTGGCGAACGGGGTTTCCTTGAGCGGGTCGGCGCCGTCTGCCGCGGCCCATGCGGTCCAAATGTGGAACAGGTCCCGAGTCTTAGCGTGGGCATATGGGCCGGTGACGCATTCGGACTGGATGAACCGCTTCACAGCGTCGGATTCTGTCTGGTAGTTGTCCGTTGCCTGGCGCACACTGTCGGGCTCGTTCATCCCGCCGCCGTCTTCGTAGTCGAACCATCCTTCGACGGCCCATGTCAGGATCGCGTCAGCGGCGAGCTCGAGGCGTTCGGGCAATGTCTGGTCCCGATGTTCCTCGGCCACCACCACATCGAACGGTACGACGCGGATACGACGCCATACGGCGGGATCGTTGCCCTTGACCTTGGGCAGGTGGTTGGTGACGTAGATCAGCTGGTGGGTTGGGATCCAGCGCACGGGCTCTTGGTAGAGACGTCGGGCGGTCATTTCGTCGCCGCCTTTGAGCCGCTTCATAGTGGCTGCGTCCAGCTGCCGGCCTTCCTCGGTTTCGGAGCCAACCACCAAACGGGCGCCTAGCAGGGTCATCATCTCGGGCCCGCCGCCGCCGCGTTCGGATGCCATGAGCAGTTCGGGGTTGATGATCGTGGCATAGTCCCCGAGGGCGTTAGTAATGGCCCCGTAGGCCGTTCCTTTACCGTTGGAGCCGCTCCCGGTCAGGACCGGGAAAAGGTGCTCTCTAACGCGGCCGTAGGCACTCTGGCCTATGACGCGCTGCAGGTAGGCCCGTTCCTCGTTGTCAGGCAGGACAGAGGCTAGAAAACCGTCCCATGCGGTCCGGTCGGCCGCGGGGTCGTAGGCGCCGCGGGTGACACGGGTAATCCGGTCGGCCGGGTTGTGGTCCCGCATCCGGCGGGTGCGCAGGTCGAGGGTGCCGTTAGCGCAGTTGAGCAAATGCGGGTCGGCGTCGAGGTCGGCAATGGCGGCCCGAAGTGCCGGGAGTGCTGAAGCGAGATCCAGCACGCCGGCCACGCCTGCCGATGATTCGCACCTACGCACGTCGGCGCGGAGTTCCTTGTCATCGAGCGACTGGGCGAGTGCCTGGCGGAGTACGTCGAGGACGGCATTCTTGGCGGCGTCCCTTTCATCCTCGGCCCATCGGTGCCCGTCCCAAACGTGCCAGCCGATGCCGCGAACGTACATGAGATCGTGGCGGTAGGCTGCAGCGAGGCGGTAGGCCATGCGGGCCTGTCCACGGTGCTGTTCCCCCTCGGCTGCCATAGTCAGATTTGAAATCCGGTCATCTTCGAAAGCATCGGCTCTGAAGTAGTCTTTGATTTCGGTCATCGAGCAACACGCTCTCGAGCTGCACGAACATCGATAAATTCGCGTGTGGATCTCATGGTTTCCCGGATTTCCACGTCCAGTGCGTCGAGGGCGAGGAATCGGCGGGCGGCGAGTTCGGCCGCCGCTTCATTGTTCAACACCATGAAGGCTTGCCCGTCCTGGTGCCCGCGGGAATACCCAAGGGTGTATATGCGGAATGCGTCGTCATCGCGGCAAACGAGTTCGGCCAGCTGTTCATCGGCGCGGGCGCTCATGCGTCACTGCCGGCGGGGCGGAGCAGGACGGCCACGCGGTCCAGCTGTTCCGGGGTAAGTGGTGGGGCCTCGGATACGACGCGGGAAACGTAGGCCTCGAGCTTTTCAGCGGCTAAATCTCGCTGAAGTTCCCTGATTTGCGGGGACCTGTTCCCCCAGCGCATGGCGGCCGCGATACGAGCAGCCTGTGAGCGCTTTTCTGGATCTTTCGATGGCAAGATAACAACACCTTTTCGGTGGTGTCATCCTTGCCCAAGGAGATAACGGCATTTCGCCTACATTCGGCGAGGCCTTACAAATGCGATACTATCGCATGCTGCGCCTAATTGGTGTAAGAGCAAACTTTCGGCGCGTCCGCAGTTCGGCGGCAAGGTCGGCCGGTGTGACGTCGTACTCGGAGCCGCAGGAGGAACATCGAAGCTCGGTGCCGGCAGTCCACTCAGCATCACCTTTGCCGACCGTAAGCCATCGGGTTGCCATGCCGTAGGGCCGATCTTCACGCTCGGTCACGTCTCCAACAAGAAAAGCCATTCTCACTACTTCCGGCCCGATCAATTCGGCCAGCTTGTGGCCTTTTTTGCAAAAAGCCATGGGGTTCATGTTGCTCATGCTGATTTCCAATCGATTCTGATTCGTTCCGGGTCAAATATTCGAGGCGCCGCCTTGCGGATCGGGTCTACATAGACGGTCATGAGCGCGTCGATAATTGCCCGTTGCCGCTCTATCCCGGCCGCTGCCCACCATTCCCTGATACTGGCGACGTTGGGCGGCGGGAGCGGGCTCCCATGCCCTAGCGCGGCCATTGCCGCGGTGGTCCTATCAAGTTGTTCGCGTACCCGCGTTGAAATGGTCTCTAGCTGCTTGGCAGTGATGATGCCGTCCGCGAAGCTGTTCGCTGATTCGTCCAGGCGTCCGCGGAACGTGAGGGCTTCGGCCCGCAGTTTGCCTAGCTTTGCTTCGTCGTCCGGGAAGTGCATTTTTCCTTGAGACTGCTGGGACTCCAAGAATGAAACGGTGACCTCTGAAACGAGATTTTCGACCGGCTGCGACGTCTGGAAAGCGTGCCCATCGCCGCGGGTCCGGCACTTGTAATAGAACCTATTCGGCCCATCGGCGCCAGCGCGGGACGATGTTTGCATGGCCTCTCCACACGTCCCACACCGCAGCATTCCGGCGAGTAGATGCTTCACCTTGGAATCGAACGCGGAGCGGCGCGATGGGTCTTTGACTATAGCCGTCACGGTGCGCCATTGATCCTCGGTCACGATGGGAGGGAATACCGATTCCCCCAAGATCTCCCCGTGATAGCTCGATAGCCCGGCATTGGTGGGGCGCATGACCAGATTACGCACGGCGGTCGATGTCCACAGCTGGCCCCGGCGGGTCTTGATGCCTCGGGCGTTGAGATCTCGCACGATGGAGCCGATGCTTGCCCCGGCGATGATGCTATTTACGGCGTTGCGGATCTCGGCGGCGGCGGGCTCAACAATGACGGGCACCTTGTCCACCATTTCCCAGCCAAACGGGACGGGTCCACCGGTGAACTTGCCGGCGGTTGCCAATTGCAACTGCTTGCGCTTGCCACGCTCTGACTTGTGCTCCGACTCGTAACGGGCCCATGCTCCAAGCGTGCGGGCGACGGCGCGGCCCGACGGGGTGCCTAGGTCCAATTCCCCAGCCTTGACGGTCTGCGTCGTGATGCCGGACTTTTCGGACACGTCAATGTATTCTTCGAGCTCAAGCGGCGACCGGTGCAGCCTGTCGGTGTGCCATGAAATGACGGCCTGAATCTGCCCGGCGCGCATGGCTTCGAGCAGTTCACGGTAACTCGGGCGGGTCTTGCCCGAGTAGGCGCTAATGTCGTTGTCCACATACACGCGGGAGACGTTCCAGCCAAGGGATGCGGCAATTTCGCGGCAGTCCTGCTCCTGCCTGGCGACTCCGAGCCCACCACCGGCCCTGTCGGATGAGATGCGGCAGTAGATCGCTGCGGTGATGGCTGGTGATGACATGCCCTAAGTCTAGCATCGTGCTGTGAATTGACATATCCCGGAGCCGCGTTTGTGGTGCCCACCGTGGCCGCCTGCATCGACCTGGTGGTTCACTGCGTCCGGCTGCCCAACGGACGGCGGCGGGTGGGGCAGATTCTCGCGCTGGGCCGGCGCGTGGAAAACGGCGTGATCGAGTCCGGTCTCGTGTTCGAGACCGTTAACGGCCGGCTCACCCCCTCCACCTCCGCCATGCCGTCGCCGGAGAAGTTCGCCGCCGCCGGCTACAGCGTTGCCGCGCTCATGGAAGACCTCTGATGTCGGCGCTGGTCGGATTGCTGGGCGGCTTGGGCCTGTTTCTTATCTGGTCGGCCTGCTGGGCGGCGCCGGAGCATCCGCCCGTGCGTGCCCGGCGCAGCCGCCTCGCCGGACTCCTGCAGCAGGCTGGGGTCGCACAGGTGACGCCGGCGTCCCTGCTGGCCAGCTGCCTGGCGCTGGCCGTGGTCACGGGGCTGCTGGTCGTCGTGTTGACCGCCGCCGTGCCCATCGCCGTGTGCTTCGGCCTGTTCAGCGGCTATGTGCCCGTAGCGGCGCTGCGCTGGCGGGCGCGACGGCGGTCCCGGCTCCTGGGTGCCCTGTGGCCCGACGTCGTCGATCACCTGCGTTCGGCCATCCGGGCCGGGCTGTCGCTGCCCGAGGCCCTCATCCAGCTCGGCACCCGGGGGCCGGCGGAGCTGCGCGGCGACTTTATCGCCTTTGGTGCCGACTACCGCGCCGGCGGCCATTTTGACGGGGCGCTGCAGGGGCTCAAGAACCGGCTGGCCGATCCCGTGGCGGACCGGATCATCGAGGCGCTGCGCCTGACCCGGGACGTGGGCGGGTCCGACCTCGGCCGGCTGCTGGGCACCCTGTCCGAGTTCCTGCGCGACCATGCCCGCACCCGCAGCGAGTTGGAGGCCCGGCAGTCCTGGACGGTCAACGCGGCCCGGCTGGCCGTCGCCGCGCCGTGGGTGGTGCTGATGTTGATGGCCACCCGGCCGGAGGCCATCGCCGCCTATAACTCCGTCGCGGGCTGGGCCGTGCTGGCCGGTGGATTGCTCGTGTCACTTTTTTGCTACCGGCTCATGCTGCGCATCGGCGCGTTGCCGCCGGAACAACGGGTGCTGCAGTGACCGGGCACGCCGGGGCGGTGCTGGCCGCCGGCCTGGCCCTGGGCCTGGGACTGTGGCTCGTGTTTGTCCGGCTGCCCGTGATGCGCCGGCCGGGCTTTGCCCGGCGCGTGGAACCGCAGCTGCGATCCCTCGCCAGCCGGTCACGGCTGCTGGCGCCGGAAGAGCCCGGGGCCCTGTTCGGGCCGCTGGAGCGCATCTTCCGCGTGATCCTGGCCGACACCGTGGGCCGGCTGGGACGGTTCAATATCGGCGTCAAGGGCCTGGCCGCCCGGCTGGAGCAGGCCGGCCGGGCCGAAAGCGCCCTGGAATTTCGGGCCATCCAGTTGCTGTGGGCCGGCGGCGGCCTGTTCGCCGGGCTGGTGTCGTCCCTGCTGTGGGCGGTGTCCGGCGGCGTCAACGTGGCGTCGGCACTGGCCCTGACGCTGGCCCTGACCATGGGCGGGTACCTTGCCTGCGACTGGCTGCTTGGGGTCCGCATCCGCCGGCGCCGGGCTCGGATTCTGGCGGAGTTTCCCGCGCTCGCGGAGTTGATGGCCCTGGCGGTCGGTGCGGGGGAGAGCGCCGGCAGCGCCCTGGAGCGGGTGTGCCGGCAATCCAGTGGCGTGCTCTCCGCGGAGTTTTCCTTGGTGCTGGCCCAAACCCGCACCGGCAGGCCCCTCGTGGAGGCCCTGTCCGCTGCTTCGCAGCGGCTGAAGATCCCGGCGCTGACCCGGTTCGTGGACGCCATCAGCGTGGCCGTGAACCGCGGTACCCCGCTGGCGGACGTGCTGCGCGCCCAGGCCCAGGACGTACGCGACGTGGCCAAACGGGAGCTGATGGAGACCGCCGGGCGCAAGGAAATCGGCATGATGGTTCCGCTCGTGTTTGGAGTCCTTCCCCTGACGGTCGTGTTTGCCGTCTTCCCCGGCCTGGCCCTGCTGGAACTGGGCCTGTGATGAGTTTGTCCTTACCTGTCAATTGGCACCGCATAGAGGGGTTGCACCATGGGAAAGCTACACAGCCCACTGGAATGGGCGCTGGCACTGATGATCTTTTGCCAGCAATTCATCCTCGACCGGGTTCGGCGCCTGGACGCCCTGGTGGCGGCGCCGGGCCGGCGGCCGGACCCGGAGGGCAGCCGCGGCGACGTGCCGGGCTGGGTCCTCATTACGCTGATGAGCGCCATCCTCGTGGCCGGCCTGCTCGCCATCGCCGGACCGGCCCTGGCCAAGCTGTTCAACCAGGCCATGGAACAGGTCCAGCCCGGCGGCTGAGCCCACCGCGGGCCACGGGCGGAACCGCGGCGCGGGGTTCGGCGGTGGTCGACTTTGTCCTGGTCTCCGGCCTGGTCACGGTGCTCTTTTTGGCCCTGATCCAGCTGGCCCTGGTGCTGCACGTGCGCAACACGGTGGCGGACGCGGCCTCCTCCGCCGCCCGCTACGGGGCACTGGCCGACAGGACCGCCGGCGACGCCGAACAGCGTGCCCAACTCCTCTTGGAATCAGCCCTGGGCGCCGGCTACGCGCAGCACGTCAGCGCGGCCGTCATCAACCACGGCGGGATCGCTGTAATGACCGTCACGGTGATCGGCCCCCTGCCGCTGATCGGGCTCCTGGGCCCCGGCCGATCCCTGGAGATGAGCGGGCATGCCGTCATTCCCGGGTAGCGCGCGCAGGAGCGCCGCCGGCACGGACGCCGGCAGCGCCATCGTCGAGTTTGTCTTCCTGGCCGTGCTGCTGCTGATTCCCCTCGCCTACCTGATCCTGACCGTGGGCCAGTTGCAGGGCGGCTCCTATGCCGTGGTGGGCGCCGCCGACCAAGCCGCCAAGGTCTATGTCCTCCAGCCGGATGCTGCCCGGGCGCGCCAGGCCGCCGACCAGGCCGTCGTCATGGCGCTCACGGACATGGGCTTCGACGCGTCCCGGGCCACGCTGACCATCACGTGCGACGCCGGCTGCCTGAGCCCGGGTGCCCTGGTGCGCGCCGACGTCCGGCTGCAGGTGGACCTTCCTCTGGTCACCGCCATTCCCGGCGTGAGGCTCTCCGCCGCCACGGTGGAATCCTCGGCAACCCAGAAAGTGGGCCGGTTCAAGTGACCGGACCCCCCATTGACGCCCCGCGCCCCGACGGCGCACGCCCCCGCCCCGACCCCGGCCCCGACGGCGGACACATCATGGTGCTGCTGGTGGGGTACGTGTTGATCGCGGTGCTGCTGGTGTCGGTGGTGGCCGCCGGATCCAGCCTCTACATCGGGCGGAAGTTGCTGCTGTCCGCCGCCGACGGCGCGGCGCTCGCCGCCGCGGACACGTTCGTGCTCCACGGCGGCTCGGCCGACACCAACCCCGGCACGTGGCTCACCAGCCAGGGCGTGAACGCGGCGGCACAAAAGTATCTGCAATCCAATGAGGTCCCCGCATCGCTGTCCGAAGTGGCGCTCGCCGCCGGGACCGGAAGCCCGGACGGGCGCACCGCACAGGTGAGCCTGACCGGCGTCGTGCACCCGATGTTCATCAGCGCCCTGGTGCCGGCGGGCATCCGGATCACCGTCACGGGCACCGCCCGCGCCGAACTGGTGCTCTAGCCTACTGAACCGGGCAGGTCGGGGCCGGGGATGCCGTAGGCTTGAATATCATGGCAGAGATCGATTTTCCCGCAGAGATCCGGGCGCTGCGCGCCACCTACGTCTCCATTGAGCAGGTGTCCGAGGTGGACAAGCTCCTTGAAGACATCGAAGACCTCTCCGACCAGGCCGGCTCGCCCAATCTGTGGGACGATCCCGCCGCCGCGCAAAAGGTCACCTCCAAACTCAGCCACGCCCAGTCAAAGCTGGAGAAGCTGCGCGCGCTCGAATCCCGGATCGAGGACCTGGAGGTCCTGGTCGAACTGGCCCAGGAGGAGGGCGACTCCGACACCCTGGCCGAGGCGGGCAAGGAACTCCCCAGCCTGCAAAAATCCCTCAAGGACCTGGAGATCGTTACGCTGCTGGCCGGCGAATACGACGAACGCGAGGCCGTCGTGACCATCCGCTCCGGCGCCGGCGGGGTGGACGCCGCCGACTTTGCGCAGATGCTGCTGCGCATGTACCTGCGCTGGGCCGAACGCCACGGCTACCCGACCGCCGTGCTGGACACCTCCTACGCTGAGGAGGCCGGGCTGAAGTCCGCCACCTTCGAGGTCAAGGTGCCCTACGCCTTCGGGACGCTGAGCGTGGAGGCCGGGACCCACCGGCTCGTGCGCATCAGTCCGTTCGACAACCAGGGCCGGCGCCAGACGTCCTTCGCCGCCGTGGAAGTCATCCCGCTGATCGAACAGACGGACTCGATCGAGATCCCGGACAACGACATCCGCGTCGACGTTTTCCGGTCCTCCGGCCCGGGCGGGCAGTCCGTGAACACCACCGACTCCGCCGTGCGCCTGACCCACCTCCCCACCGGGACCGTGGTCTCCATGCAGAACGAGAAGTCCCAGATCCAAAACCGTGCCGCGGCCCTGCGCGTGCTCCAGTCCCGGTTGCTGCTGCTGAAAAAGGCCGAGGAGGATGCGACCAAGAAGGCCATGGCCGGGGACGTGAAGGCCTCCTGGGGCGACCAAATGCGCTCCTATGTGCTCAACCCCTACCAAATGGTCAAGGACCTGCGCACCGAATACGAGGTCGGCAACACCTCGGCCGTGCTGGACGGGGAGATTGACGACTTCATCGACGCCGGCATCCGGTGGCGCGCGGACAACCGCAACGCCGAAAACTCCTAAATGCGACGCGGAATGCGGGTGTAGGGCACCACGAGTGCCCTACCGTGACCTCCAACTCCATCACCCGACACACCGGCAGGGAAGCAGCAAAGTCCCTTCATTGCCGCCTATAGTCGAAACGCTGGTGGTTTCTTCCCCCAACCAAGGCCCAGGCACCGGCATGCCAGTACCGTTCGCTGGAAGGGCAATGAAAAGTCATGATTCGCTTTGAAAATGTAAGCCTCGCTTACGATCGCAAGAGCAAACCCGCGCTCGATGACGTCTCCCTGGAAGTGGACCGCGGCGAGTTTGTTTTTCTGGTGGGATCCTCCGGCTCCGGCAAGTCCACCTTCCTGCGCCTGGTGCTGCGGGAAATCAGGACCGAGCACGGCGACGTGTACGTGGCCGGTCAAAACGTGGCCAATGTGCCCAGCTGGCGGGTGCCCAAATTCCGCCGCGGCATCGGTGTGGTGTTCCAGGACTTCCGCCTCATCAACACCAAGACCGTCTTCGCCAACGTCGCCTACGCCATGCAGGTCATCGGCAAAAGCCGGGCCGCCATCCGCATCGAGGTGCCGCGCGTGCTGGAACTGGTGGGACTGGAAGGCAAGGAGCGCCGCCTGCCCACCGAACTCTCCGGCGGCGAGCAGCAGCGCGTCGCCATCGCCCGGGCCATCGTGAACCAGCCCCGCATCCTGCTGGCCGACGAGCCCACCGGAAACCTTGACCCCATCACCAGCTCCGGCATCATGGACATCCTGGATAAGATCAACCAAAACGGCACCACAGTGGTCATGGCCACGCACGACGACGACATCGTCAACTCCATGCGCAAGCGCGTCATTGAACTGCGCCACGGCCACGTCATCCGCGACGAGGCTCGGGCCCAGTACACCTCCATGATGCCGATCATCTCCTCCGGGGCCCCGCATACTGCCCCATCCGAGGGACCCGCGGCCGCCGTCGTGGACAAGACGGACGACGCCGCCCCCATGACGCGCCGCCAGCGTGCCGTCAGTGCCGCAACACATGGCGACGGCGCCGCGGCCGAGGAGTCCATGCCGCCCCGGCTCGAACGCAACCGGGAGCGGGTCTACCCGGCCGCGCCCGGACCGGCCTCCGCCGGAATGATCGATGAGGCCCGCCCATGAGACTTGCCTTCATCATGAGCGAGCTGGGGAGCGGGCTGCGCCGCAACCTGACCATGGTCGTCTCCGTCATCCTCGTCACGTTTGTGTCCCTGACGTTTGTCGGCACCGCCGGCCTGCTGCAAATGCAGATCGGGCAGCTGAAGGGATTCTGGTACGACAAGGTCCAGGTCACCATTTTCTTGTGCACCGACATCCCGGCCACCACCACCTGCGCCTCCGGCCCGGTCACGAATGAGCAAAAGAAAACCATCGAGGGCATGCTCGCCTCCCCGGCCGTGAAACCGTACATCGAGAATTGGCAGTTTGAGACCCAGGCCGAGGCCCTGACCCACTTCAAGGAACAGTTCGCCAACTCGCCCATGGTGGACTCCGTGGAGGCCGGCAACCTGCCCTCGTCGTACCGGATCAAGYTCACCGACCCGCAAAAATACCAGATCGTCAATGAGACGTTCGCCGCCACGCCCGGGGTGGACTCCGTGGTGGACCAGCGCAAGGCCCTGGAGAAGCTGTTTTCCGTCATGAACATCGCCACCTATGTGGCCGTGTTCATCGCCGGGCTGATGATTGTTTGCGCCGCCTTGCTGATCGCCACCACGATCAGGCTCTCGGCGCAGTCGCGGGCCAAGGAAATTGACATCATGCGCCTGGTCGGGGCGTCCAAGACGGTGATTCAGCTGCCCTTTGTGCTCGAGGGGGCGATCGCCGCGGCCATTGGCGCGGTGCTGGCCTCCGGCACGGTGTGGGCCATCGTCGTGTTCTTCATGGGCGGCTACCTGGCCACCTCCAACCCCGGCATGTCCTTCATCTCGCCCGGGCAGGCGTTCATCATCTACCCGGTCCTGGTCCTGCTCGGCGTCCTGCTGGCGGCCGGCGCCTCCGCCTTCTCGCTACGGAAAAACCTCAAGGTGTAAACCACCACCGCACGTGGATGGCGCAGCCACCGGCTGCCACCCCACAAAACCACCCACTGTTGCACAACAACGCAAGGAGCAGGCCACGATGGAATCGGCAGCATACGCACGGGATGGCCGGGTGAAGTCGCCCTGGCTGGGACGGTTGGCGGCCGCCCTGGCCGCGGCCGCCGTCGTCGGGCTCCTGGGCCTGGTGCCGGCGCACGCCGACGACCTCACGGACAAGGCCAACGCGCTGGCGCAGCAGGCGCAGAACGTGCAGTCGTCACTGGAATTCGTGGACGCCGGGATCGCCAAGTCCGCCGCCGACCTGGTCACCTTCCAGGGGCAGCTTCCGGGCGCACAGCAGGCCCTCACGGATGCCCAGACACGAGTTGGCGCGGCCACCGCCGAGGTCAATTCGCTGGCGGCACGGGTGGCTCTGGCCCAGCAAAACAAGGACAAGATCACCGCCCAGATCGCCGCGGACGCGAAAAAGCAGGAGGCCACCAAGAGTCTGATCGGGCGCATCGCGGCGCAGTCGTACAAGGCCGGCGGCGTGCCCGCCAACCTGGCGTTGCTGCTGGGCGTGGGCTCCTCCGACAACGTGGCCAACTCCATCGACATGGCCGAACAGGCCATGCGCGCCCAAAACGCCGTCCTGGAGCGGCTCTCGAGCCAAAAGGCGACCAACCAAAACGCCCAGGCGCGCCTGGCCGCGGTTGAGGCCGAGATCAAGGACCTCAAGACGCAGGCGGAGGCGGCGCTGGCCGCCGAGCAAGTGGCCCGCGACCAGGCGGCCGCCAAGAAGGCCGCCGTGGACAAGCTCATCGCCGACTCCGATGCCCTCAACGCCAAGCTGGCCGCCCAGAAGCCGCTGATCCAGGCCAAGCTGACCGCCGTGAAGAAGGCGCAGGAGAACGTGGCGGCCGAAATAGCCGAGCGCCAGCGCAAGGAACGCGAGGCGGCGGCCGCGGCGGCCAAGGCCGCGGCCGAGCGCGCAGCCCGGGAAGCGGCCGCCGCGGCCGGCAACAACAACTACGTCCCCCCGCCCTACGTGGCGCCGCCGCCGGGCAACGTCTCCGCGTTCGGCCTGCGCCACCCGTTTGCCGCCAATATCCCCATCACCTCCGGCTTTGGCTGGCGGGCCGTGCCGCCGGGCACCATGGACTTCAACGGCACCGGCTACTACCTGCACAGCGGCATCGACTTCGGCGCCGCCTGCGGCACGCCCGTCTACGCCCCCGCCGCCGGCACCGTGACACTGGCCGGCCAAACCAACGTGGTGATCGGTGGCGGCAACGTGTTGTGGATCAGCCACGGCGTGATCCAGGGCAACGCGCTGATGACCGTCTTCTACCACAACAGTGCCGTGCTGGTCTCCGCCGGCCAGCATGTGTCCCAGGGCCAGTTGGTGGCCTACACCGGCAATACCGGCAACTCCACCGGCTGCCACGCGCACTTCGAAACCTGGGTCAACGGCACCCCCGTGAACCCGATGACCCTGCTGTAGCCCCCGCCCGGTGTCGTCGCCGCCCGGACACCCTTGCTAAACTGGCTGTTCCAGCGGCCGCCCCCGGCCGCCCGTCCACCCATGAAGGAGTCCGCCGTGCCGAAGGAAAGTGGCCTGAAAGTGGTGGCCACCAATCGCAAGGCCCGGCACGACTACCACATCATGGACACCTATGAGGCCGGCCTGGTCTTGATGGGCACCGAGGTGAAATCGCTGCGCGAGGGGCGGGCCTCGCTGGTGGACGGCTTTGCCACGTTTTACAACGACGAGCTGTGGCTCGAGGCCGTCTACATTCCGGAATACCTCAATGGCAGCTGGACCAACCACACGGCCAGGCGGAGACGCAAGCTGCTGTTGCACCGGGAGGAGCTGGAGAAGATCGCGTCCAAGACGCGTGAGTCCGGCTTCACCATCGTGCCGCTTCAGCTGTACTTCCTGGACAGCCGGGCCAAGGTGGAGATCGCCATCGCCCGCGGCAAGAAGGACTACGACAAGCGCCAGGCCCTGCGGGAAAAGCAGGACAACCGGGAGGCCTTGCGGGCCATGCGGGAAAAGAACCGCGGCTAGGTCCCGCCGATGCCGCTCTCACCCGCCTCTGCGGTCCCCGCCATCGACGTCCTGCTGGGCACCTGGATCGTCGACCCCTGGGCCCTTGCCCTGATGGTGGTCGCCGGCGGCCTCTACGGATTGGGCCTGGCCCGGGCCGCCAAGGCTGGGCGGCGCTGGCCACTATGGCGCGCCGTGGCGTTCTATGTCTTGGGACTGGGCACTTACGCGCTGGTCAACTTTGGCTTCCTGGGCGCCTATTCGCCGCAGCTGCGCTGGGCGTTCGCCATCCGCATCGCCCTCATGCTGTTCGTGGTGCCGGCGGGCATGGCCCTGGGACTGCCCATCGGCCTTGCCCGCCAGACGGTGCGCCCGGGTCCCTTGCGAACGGCGCTGGCCAGGGTGTCGCGGCGGCCCATGACCTTTTTTGCCAACAGCGCGGTCCCGCCGGTCGTGGGGCTGGTGGTCCTGTCCATGATGCTCACACCCCTGGCGGGGACCACCCGGCTCAACCCTTCGCTGGAAGGGGCATTGACACTTGGCGTCCCGCTGCTGGGGCTGTTGATGATCCTGCCCATGGTGGAGGAAAAAACCCGCACCAGCACCTCGCTGATCATGCTGCAGTTCGTGTTTGCGTTCATTGAGCTGCTTGCCGACGCCATCCCGGGCCTGCTGTTGCGCCTGACCCCGCACGTCCTGGACGGTGTGGCCGCCGTGCCGGGACTGCACGCGGCGTGGTTCCCCAACCCCCTGCGCGACCAGCAAATAGCCGGGGACTGGCTCTGGTTCATTGCCGAGATCATGGACTTGCCGGTCATGATCCTGATGTTCGTGCGCTTCGCGGCGTCCGACAAGGGCGAACGCAAGATCCTCGATGAGATGACCGACGAACAAATGGATGCCCTGAACGCGGCCCATTTGCGCCAGCGCGGCTAAGGGGGACCGGTGTCACGAAGGACCCGTTCCTGGTGGATCGCGGGGGCCGTCGCGATGGTTCTCGCGGTGGCGGCGGCCCTGGCCATCAACGCTTCCGTCAGTTTACGCAACCCGCCGTCCCCGGTACCGGACGCGAGCTCACCATCATCGGCCCACCCCGGGACCGGCCCGCCCACGACGACGGCCCCGGCGGCCCCGACGGCCGGCAGCCCGACGCCCGTGCCGTCGTCGTCCGCTCCGGCCGGCGACCTGGCCCGCCAAAAGCTCGCGTCGATGACGCTGGCACAAAAGGTGGGGCAGGTGATGATGGTCTCCTCGCCGGTGACCGGGGCGGATGCGCAATCTATCTACGCGCTGGAGACGCTGGGCGTCGGCAATGTATTCATGAAGGGCCGCAGCACCGCGGGGCGGGCGGGCATCGCCGCGGTGGTGCGTGAGGCCGCCGGGCACGTGTCCGGCACGCGCACCGCCGGGGTGCGTCCGTTCGTGGCCACGGACCAGGAAGGCGGGCTCGTCCAGATCATGCAGGGGCCGGGCTTCGACCGCATGCCCCAGGGCATCGAACAGGGCGGGCTGCCGCCGGCGACGCTGGCCGCCGAGGCCACCCGCTGGGGACGGCAATTGGCCGCCGTTGGCGTCAATGTGAACCTGGCACCGGTCATGGACACCGTACCGAGCGCGGCCTTTGCGCCGTCGAACGGGCCGATCGGGACCTTCGGCCGGGAATTCGGGTACACGCCCGCCGCCGTCTCCAGCCACGGCCTGGCCTTTGCCCGGGGCATGCTGGCCGCCGGCGTCAGCCCCACGGTGAAGCACTTTCCCGGGTTGGGGCGGGTCACGGCCAACACGGACGTCTCCGGCGCCGTCACCGACAACATCACGGTTCGCAATGACCCCTACGTGGCGCCCTTTCGCGACGCCGTGGCCGCCGGCGTGCCGTGGCTGATGATCTCCAACGCCTACTATCCGAAAATCGATCCCGTCAACCTGGCGCCGTTCTCCCCGGTGATTGTCCATGACATGGTGCGCGGGGACCTTGGCTTCAAGGGCATCATTGTCAGCGACGACATCTGCGACGCCGTCCAGGTCGCCGGCGTGCCCGTGGCGGACCGCGGGGTGTACTTCATCGCCGCCGGCGGCACCATGGCCCTGTGCACCAACCAGGGCCTCCTGCCGGCGATGTATCAGGGCCTGCTGGCCGCCGCGCAGAAGGACCCGGCGTTTGCCCGGCAGGTGGATGCCGCGGCGCTGGTGGTCCTCCGGGACAAAGAGGCCGCCGGGCTGATCAACAAGTAGGGAATAATCCGGGCGCCCGGTGCGCTAGACTAGGTAGTCCACGGACAGCCCTCGGGTGTGCGTGGGATGTAAGTACAAGAAGTGAATTGACAACAAAATAGGGGAYGATCGGTTTCGACGGTGTTTGTCGAGACAGGTGAAGCGGGTCGAGGATACAGGGTTATCTCGTAAACGATCTCTGTAAAACAATAAGTGCCGAATCAAATCGCACTGACTTCGCTCTTGCTGCCTAAGCAGTAAGACAGTCCGTCAGCCCGGGAATGCTCTCGTCCCGGATCCTGGCGTCATTTAGAGGGCCACTGCTCTAAGTTTTCGTTGCAGGAACTTAGGGGACTCTTATGCAACTGGGCCTGGCAGCTACTTGTTTGCGAGATAGCTGGGGCCGAGAAAAACCGCCGCAAACTGCACCCGGAGAAGCCCTGATGAAACAACATCGGACGGGAGTTCAATTCTCCCCATCTCCACATCCCTATTTGAGGACCCGTTCCCCGCCGTCACGGCGGGGAACGGGTCCTTTTTTCTTGCCTTGGGTGTGGGGGTGGTTAGCATTCGACGACGTTGACGGCGAGGCCGCCGAGGCTGGTTTCCTTGTATTTGGTGGACATGTCGCGGCCGGTTTCGCGCATGGTGATGATGACTTCGTCGAGGGAGACGTGGTGGCTGCCGTCGCCCCAGAGCGCCATTTTGGCGGCGTTGATGGCCTTGGCGGCGGCGATGGCGTTGCGTTCGATGCAGGGGATTTGGACGAGTCCGCCGATGGGGTCGCAGGTCAGGCCCAGGTTGTGTTCCATGGCGATCTCGGCGGCGTTTTCGACCTGG
The DNA here is from genome assembly GCF_052114065.1 of Specibacter sp. RAF43. Classification (NCBI taxonomy): domain Bacteria; kingdom Bacillati; phylum Actinomycetota; class Actinomycetes; order Micrococcales; family Micrococcaceae; genus Specibacter; species Specibacter sp. RAF43. Next base: position 134,644 of record NZ_JBFREA010000015.1, read on the forward strand.
GCGGGGGTGCCGCCCATGACCTCGGCCAGGCCGGCGGCGGCCATGGAGGAGGCGGASCCGACCTCGCCCTGGCAGCCGACCTCGGCCCCGGAGATGCTGGCCTGTTCCTTGTACAGGACCCCGACGGCGGCGGCGGCGAGCAGGAAGGCCACCACGAGGTCGTCCCTGCGTTCGGTGCCGGCCTCGGCCATGCCGGGGAGGTAGTGGGTGGCGTAGAACAGGACGGCCGGGATGATGCCGGCGGCGCCGTTGGTGGGGGCGGTGACCACGCGCCCGCCGGAGGCGTTTTCCTCGTTCACGGCCAGGGCGACCAGGTTCACCCATTCCTGCCAGTACTTCGGGTCCCGGTCCGGGTCCTCGGCSAGCAGGCGGGCGTGCCAGGCCGGGGCGCGGCGGCGGACCTTCAGCCCGCCCGGCARCAGCCCCTCCCGGGTCAGGGAGGCGTTCTTGCAGTCCTCCATGACGTCGCGGATGTGCAGCAGCCCGGCACGRACCTGCGCCTCGGTGCGGGTGGCCAGTTCATTGGCGAGCATCACCGAGCTAAAGGAGCCCCCGGTCSCCGCGCAGTGCCCGAGCAGCTGCGCGGCCGTGGTGAAGGGGTACGGCCGCGCATCCGCCTCCTCGGTTCCTGCCGGGGCCGTCCCGGCCGGGGCGGCACTGCCTGTCCCGGTGTCTGTTCCTGCGGGGTCTGCGTCGTCGCGGACGATGAAGCCGCCGCCGACGGAATAAAACGTCGCCGTGTGCAGCACCGCCCCGGCGTCGTCGCTGACGGTGAACGTCACGGCGTTGGTGTGGCGGGGCAGGATCGTGCGCGGGTGCAGGAGGA
>NZ_JBFREA010000016.1:0-74649 GCF_052114065.1 Specibacter sp. RAF43
GCCCCCCCCCCGCCGGTTCGTTCTTTGGGTCGGCGAGGCGACTACCCGGCCGCTTCCACTTGCTGCTCGGCGGTGGTCAGTGCGGCCTTGATGTCGGCCTTGCTGACGGTGCCGCCGGAGGCGATGGTGGCGAACATCTGGTTCATCGCCTTGCCCACGGTGCTCTCAAACTGGTCCTCGGCCGGCACCAGCGGCAGCGGCTTGGACTTGGTGGCGTAGATGTCGCCGAACGTCTTGGCCTCCTCGGCGTTGTCGGTGAAGTTCGGGGTGGCGCCGTTGAGGACCGGCAGGGCCGCGAAGGGCTTGTCCAGGGCGGTCTGTGTTTCGGGGCTGGTCATGAACTTCACGAACTGCAGGGCCGCGTCCTTGTTCTTCGTGTTCTTGAAGATGGAGAGGTTGATGCCGGCGACGTGGCTGGCGACCTCCTTGGCGCCCTCGGGTGCGGGGAAGGCCACCACGCCGTATTGGTCATTCTTCATGCCGTTGGCGACGATGCTGCTGTCCGCGTTGTTTTGGTTGAGGATCATGGCGACCTTGCCGGTGGCGAAGTCGTTGACGGCCTTGGTGCCGTTGTCGTATTGGGCGTTGGCCACGTCGACAACCTTGTCCGTCTGCATCAAATCGAGGTAGCGGTGGATGCCGTCCACCACGCCGTCGGAGGTGAAGGTCGCCTTGCCGCTGGAGTCAAAGAGGTCGGCCCCATTCTGGGCGGCGTTGATGAACGCGAAGTGGGCGTTCTCCGTGTAGCTGCCGGCGGCCAGGGCGAATCCGTGCTTGCCGCCGGTGGTCAACTTCTTGGCGTCGGCCACCATCTCATCCCAGTTGGTGGGAGGGGTCAGGCCGGCATCCTTGAACATGGCCTTGTTGTAGTACAGCCCGTAGGCCAAACCGTACAGGGGAACGGAGGTGGGGTCCTGGCCGGGGACCCCGCCGGTGTCCAGGGCGGTCTTGACGAACTTGTCCTTGCCGCCGATCGCGTCGAACGCGGCCGCGTCGAAGGGCAGGAATGCCCCCGTTGACTGCAGCGAGGCCGCCCACGTGTTGCCGATGTTCAGGACGTCGGGGGCCTGCCCGGACGTGACGGCGGTTTGGATGCGGGTCTGCAGGTCGTTCCAGCCGATGACCTCAAGGTTGACCTTGATGCCGGTCTGCTCCTGGAATTTCTTCAACTGCGGGGTGAGGACTTCCTTGTCATTGTCCAAGCTGGTGCCCTGGTTGCTGGCCCAGTAGGTGAGCGTCTTTCCGCCGCCGCTCGTGGCATCCGACCCGCTGTTGGCGCCCCCGCAGCCCGTGGCCGCCAGGGTCATCGCCGCGATCGCCGCCGCTGCGGCAAAAGTACGTATTTTCACGTTCGTGACTTCCTTGTCTTTGTGGGGAATATCCGAAAACCGAGATCCAGGAGCCTCGGGGACAAGCCCGACGCTCGACGTGAAACTAAACCTAGATGAACTTATGCCGATCGTCAATCAAAAGTTTGCAATTACTTCAAAACTTATTGATTCGTGACCGTGGAACCGGACGGCGCCCGGACGCAGCTGAGGCGCCCAGCCCGTGTGAGGGCCGGAAATGCGCCTGAATGTAGCCAATTATGGTGCCGCTGCTCACGGAGTGAGCCTCACTGAACCGGTTCATCAAATGGCGGCCGTTACCTCTTTGTTACAAAACTGGGAGGGCCCTCCCCGATGGCTCAGGGCGGCTCAGTCTCCGGCCGCAGGCCCGTAGGCGTTGTTGCCCAGGCTGTCGCGCAGTTGGAGCACCCCCGGTGCGGAGGCGGCGTTGCGCGGCTCATGCCCCGCCATGAGCTCCAGCAGCAGTTGGGCGGAACGGCTGCCGAGCTCCAGCGGATTGCGGCCGAGCGCGGCCACCGGCGGGGAGCTGAGCCGGCACAGGATCGAGTCATCCCAGCTCACCACCGAAACCTGGCCGGGAACGGCCAGCCGCAGCATCCCCAGGGCCCGCAGCCCGCCGACGGCCATGAGGTCGTTGCCGTAGATGATCGCGGTGGGGAATCCCTGCGTTCCGGGCACGAGACCGGCCATCACGGCGATCGTGGCCGTGCCGCCGTCGTCGGCGGAGTAGTCGGCCGCACTGACCACAACGCTCATGCCCAGGCGTTGGGCGTGCGCGGCGACGCCGGCCACCCTGGCTTCCTCGTGAAGCAGGGCGACGGGCCCGCAAATGTGGGCGATGTGCCGGTGGCCGCGTGCGTGCAGGGCCTCCACCAGGGTCGCGGCGTCCACGGCCTGCGCCACCGTGACGCTGGCACCGCGGGCGGTGGGGGCAACGTCGTCGCCGGCCCCCAGGCGAACATAGGGCAGCCCGAGCCGCTCCAGCAGCGGCGGGCGCGGATCCGCACGAAAATGGTCAAACAAGATGACCCCGTCGACCCGCCGCTCGCCGGCCCACCGCTCGTAGACGGCGAGGTCGCGGGCGCCGTCGCCGGGCTCACGCCGCGGCTCCACCAGGCGCAGCATCAGGCTCATCTCATGGGCACCCAGGACCGTCTCAATGCCGGCCAGAACGTGCATGTAGAAGGGTTCGGAGCCAATTTGTGCCGGGTCGCGGGAGAGCACGATGCCCACGGCCTCACTGCGCGAGTGCGACAAGGCCCGCGCGCTGGAGCTGGGGTACCAGCCCAGCTCGGCGGCCATGGCCAGCACGCGCGCCCGGGTGGTTTCGCTGACGCCGGCCTGGCCGTTGAGGGCATAGGACACCGACGCCTTGGAAATCCCCAGGCGCTGCGCCAGGTCGGTGATGGTCACCTTGCCGCCGGGAAGGGCACCCATCCCGTTCACACCTGCAGGTGGGAGGCGACCAGGCGCTCCACGCTGGCCGGAGCCAGGACATGGTCAATCACCATGCGTCCCGCGCCCAGGACGCCGGCGTGGTCAGTGGCCATGGACTGGACGATGCGCAGGCGCGACGTCGCCAGCGGCAGCGAGCGCTGGTACACGATTTCGCGCACCCCGGCCAGCAGGTACTCCCCCGCCGAGGACAGCCCGCCGCCGATCACGATGACCGACGGGTTCAGCAGGTTCACGCAGGCGGCCAGCACGTCGCCCACGTCCCGGCCGGCCTGGCGCATGGCCGCGATGGCGGCCAGATTTCCCCGGCGGGCAAGCTCCAGGACGTCCTCGCCCGTGCGGGCCGGCACGCCGCCGGCCGCCAGGGCCGCCGCCACGGCCGGGCCCGACGCCATGGCCTCCAGGCAGCCATAGTTCCCGCACCGGCACAGCACCTCGCCGCCGCGCGGGACGCGGATATGCCCAATGTCCCCGGCCGTGCCGTCCGCGCCGCGCTGCAGCAGCCCGCCGCTGATGATGCCGGCGCCAATGCCGGTGGCCACCTTGATGAAGAGCAGGTTTTCCGCGTCCGGCCAGTAGGTGGCCCGCTCACCCAGGGCCATGATGTTGACGTCGTTGTCCACCAAAACCTCGGTGGAAAATCTCTGCTGGACGTAGGCCGGGACGTCGAAGCCGTCCCAACCGGGCATGATGGGCGGGCTGGCCGGCTTCCCGGTGGAGTGCTCCACGGGGCCGGGCAGGCCGATGCCGATGCCGGCCAGTTCCCGTTCGTGCCGGCCGCACTGCTGGAGCAATTGCTCGGCATGGTTGAGCACGTCATCGAGGACCGCATTGGGTCCGGCGGCGATGTCGATGGACTCGCGCAATTCGCACAGCACCCGGCCGTTGAGGTCGGTCACGCCGATCAGGGCGTGGGTGGCGCCCACATCCACGGCCAGGATGACGCGGGAGGCGGGCTGGAAGGCAAAGCGCGACGGCGGCCTGCCGCCGGAGGAGACGGCCTCCCCGGCCGGGCCGATGAGGCCCAGGGCGGTCAGGGAATCGATCCGGGCCGCCACGGTGGAGCGCGCCAGCCCTGTGATGTCCGCCAGCTCGGCGCGCGTGCGCGCCTGGCCGTTGCGCAGCAGCTGGAAAACGTCGCCGGCCCGGGAATGTCCGAACGAGCCGGCCCCGTTCGCGCTGCCGGCGGATGCGCGCGATGGCGTCTGGGCTGGGGGCTTTGGCATCCCTAATAGATAGCACAACCGACTTCTAGCTGTCACAATTTTGCCGCGTGCAGTTTTACCGACAACTTTTGCTTGACGATCGTCATAAGTTCCCCTAGGTTGAAGTGGAACGCATCCACCGTGTCCTGGCAGGAGATCTCAATGACGTACTCACTACAGCTCTACACCGTGCGGAAACCGCTGGAAGAGGATCTGGCCGGCACCATCGCCCGGGTCGCCTCCATCGGCTACACCAACGTCGAGCCGTACAACTTTGTCGCGACGGCGGATGAGCTGGCCGCGGCGCTGGGCGCCAACGGACTCTCCGCCCCGTCCGGCCACGCCCCGCTGTTGCGCGCGGACCAGGACGAGATTTTCAAGGCCGCCAACAAGCTGGGCATTGAAACCGTCATCGACCCGCACGTCGACCGGGCCCGCTGGAACACCGAGGCGGACATCCGGGCGACGGCGGCGGCGTTGAACGCCGCGGCCGTCACGGGCGCCGGATACGGGGTTCGCGTGGGGTACCACAACCACGAATTTGAGCTGGAGAGCCGGATCAACGGCCGCTCCGCCCTGGAGATCCTGGCCGAGAACCTCAATCCGGAGGTGGTGCTGGAGGTGGACACCTACTGGGCGGCCGTCGGCGGCGAGGACCCGGCGGCACTGTTGCGGCGCCTGGGCGACCGCGTCCGCTTCATCCATATCAAGGACGGCCCGCTGACCAAGGTGGATGCCGACCAGGTTGCCGTGGGCTCCGGGGCGGTGCCCGTCTGGGACGTCATTGCCGCCGCCTCCGCCCTGGAGGTCGGCGTCGTCGAGCTCGACGACTTCACCGGGGACATCTTCGACGCCGTCGCCGACAGCCTCACCTTCCTTAAGGCGGGCGCCAAATGAGCCCGCAGGGCGGCCCCGTGGGCGTTGCCATCATCGGCGCCGGGGTCATCAGCAAGGAATACCTGAAAAACCTGACCAGCTTCCCCGACGTCAAGGTCCACATTGTGGCGGACATGTTTGAGCAGGTTGCCGCCGAACGGGCCGCCGAGTTCGGCATCGGCGCCTCGGGCGGCGTGGACGACGCACTCTCCCACCCCGACGTTGAGATCGTGGTCAACCTGACCATCCCGGCTGCCCACGTGGAGGTGGCCACCCTGGCCGTCAACGCCGGCAAGCACGTGTGGAGTGAAAAGCCGTTCTCCACGGACCGGGAAAGCGGGTTGGGCCTGCTCAAGCTCGCCGACGCCGCCGGCGTGCGGCTGGGCTGCGCCCCGGACACGTTCCTGGGCGCGGGCCTGCAAACGGCCCTGCGGTTGATCGCGGACGGGGCCATCGGCACGCCGCTGACCGCGCTGACGCTCATGCAGTCCCCCGGGCCCGAGTCGTGGCATCCGAACCCGGCGTTCCTCTTCCAGGAGGGTGCCGGACCGCTGTTCGACATCGGCCCGTATTACCTCACCGCACTCATCCAGACCTTTGGCGCCATCACCAAGGTGGCGGCCCTCAGCTCCAAGTCGCGGGAAACCCGGGTCATCGGCTCCGGTCCCCGGGCCGGCCAGGAGTTTGCGGTCACGGTGCCCACGCATGTGAGCGCCATCGCCCAATTTGCCGGCGGCGAATCCTCGCAGAGCATCTTCAGCTTTCAGTCCCCGCTCAAGCGGGCCGGGTTTGTGGAGGTCACGGGCACGGAGGCCACCATCGCCTTCCCCGACCCCAACACCTTTGACGGGGACATTGTCCTCACCCGGATGGGCTCCGACGACGCGGAAATCATTCCCGCCGCCGGGGCCACCAGCACGCGCGGTTCCGGCGTGCTGGAAATGGCCCGCGCCATCCGTGCCGGCCGCCCGCACCGCGCCCAGGGCGCCATGGCCTACCATGTGCTGGACGCCATGGTCTCCATCGCCGAGTCCTTTGAAACGGGCGAATTCGTGCGGCTGCAAAGCACCGCCGCGGCCGCTGAACCGCTGCCCGCGGAGTGGGACCCCACCGAAGCAACCCTTTAGGATCCGCCCACATGACCTCCCCCCGAGACCACCTGGCACCGCGCCCGCTGGGCGTGGCCGCCATTGGCTATGCCTTCATGGGCCGGGCGCACTCCAACGCCTGGCGGAGCGTGGCCAATCACTTCGACGTCCCCGCCTTTGAGCAAAAGGTCCTCGTGGGCCGGTCGGCCGACGCCGTCGCGGCGGCGGCCGCCCGGTACGGCTGGGGGGAGTCGGCCACGGACTGGCGGGAGGTCATCGCGCGGGCGGACATCGACATCGTGGACATCTGCGCCCCGGGCTTCCTGCACGCCGAGATCGCCACGGCGGCCCTTGCCGCCGGCAAGCATGTCCTGGTGGAAAAGCCGCTGGCCAACTCGATGGCCGAATCCGTGGCCATGGTGCAAGCAGCGCAGGCGGCCCGGGCGGCCGGCGTCCGGTCCATGGTGGGCTTCAACTACCGCCGCGTCCCGGCCCTGGCCCTGGCCCGCGAGCTCATCGCCGGCGGAAAGCTGGGCACCGTGCGCCAGGTCCGCGCGTCGTACCTGCAGGACTGGCTGGCCGACGACGACGCCCCAATGACCTGGCGGCTGCGCAAGGAAACCGCGGGCTCGGGGGCGTTGGGGGACATCGCCTCCCACGCCGTCGACCAGGTCCAGTACCTGCTCCAGGACGCGGTGACCGAGGTCTCGGGGCGGCTGCACACCTTCGTCACCGAACGCCCCGGCCCGCACGGTCCGGAAGCGGTGACGGTCGACGACGCCGCCTGGGCCACGCTGTCCCTGGCCGGCGGCGCGGTGGCCGGCGTGGACGTCTCGCGGGTGGCGCTGGGGCAAAAGAACGCGCTCCGCCTGGAACTTTATGGCACGGCCGGGTCACTCACCTTCAACCTGGAAAACCCGAACGAGCTGCACTTCTTCGACGGAAGCGATGACATTCGCGTCCAGGGCTTCCGTCGGATCCTGGTCACCGAGCCCGAACATCCGTACCTGCAGGGCTGGTGGCCGCAGGGGCATGTGATTGGCTGGGAGCATAGCTTCACCCACCAAATCCGCGACTTCCTCCAGGCCATCGACCACGGCACGGACCCGTCGCCGTCGTTCGAGGAGGGGTTGGGCGTCCAACGCGTGCTGGCCGCCATCGAGGCCTCCGCCGCCGCCGGCGGCGCCACCGTGCCGGTGGTGGGGCCGGCCGCACCCGAGGCCCGACCAGCGTCTTCTTCAGCGTCTTCTTCAGCGTCTTCTTCAAGGAGTTAATCATGCCGCGCCCGTACACCTTGTTCACCGGCCAGTGGGCCGATCTGCCGTTTGAGGAGGTGGCCCGGCTCGCCTCCGACTGGGGCTACGACGGCCTGGAAATCGCCTGCTCGGGCGACCACCTGGACCCGGGGCGCTGGGATGACTCCGCCTACGTCGCCGGCAAGCTCGCCGTGCTGGAGCGCTACAACCTAAAGGTCTGGGCCATCTCCAACCACCTCACCGGCCAGGCCGTGTGCGATGCCCCGATCGACTTCCGTCACCAGGCGATCGTGGGCTCCGCGGTGTGGGGCGACGGCGATCCGGAAGGGGTCCGCCGTCGTGCGGCGCAGGAGATGAAGCACACGGCCAAGCTGGCCCAGGCGCTGGGCGTGAAGACCGTGGTGGGATTCACCGGCTCCGCCATCTGGCAGTATGTGGCCATGTTCCCGCCGGTCCCCGCATCCGTGATCGACGCAGGCTACCAGGACTTCGCCGACCGCTGGAACCCCATCCTGGATGTCTTCGACGAATGTGGGGTCCGGTTCGCCCACGAGGTCCACCCCTCCGAAATCGCCTACGACTACTGGACCACCGTGCGCACGCTCGAGGCCATCGGCCACCGCCCCGCGTTTGGGCTCAATTGGGATCCGTCGCACTTCATGTGGCAGGGCATCGACCCGGTCTCCTTCATCTGGGACTTCAAGGACCGCATCTACCACGTGGACTGCAAGGACACGAAGCTGCGCCTGACCGGGCGCAACACGGTGATGGGCTCCCACCTGCCCTGGGGCGACCCGCGCCGGGGCTGGGACTTCGTCTCCGCCGGGCGCGGCGACGTGCCCTGGGAGTCGGCCTTCCGCGCCCTGACCGCCATCGGCTACGCCGGACCCATCTCCGTCGAGTGGGAGGACGCCGGCATGGACCGCCTCCAGGGCGCCCCGGAGGCGTTGGCGGCCCTGAAGAAGTTCAACTTCGACCCCTCCGCCCGGTCCTTCGACGCCGCGTTCAGCCACCAGGACTGAGCCCGCGGTGGAGACGGACATCCGCACCGGATATTTCAGGGCGCGGATGTCCGTTTCGACCGCCCAAACGGACAGCTAGACTCGGAACCATCATGAGCATTGTCAAGAACGCCCCGGCCTCGGTGCGCATCGATGCGTGGCTGTGGTCCATTCGCGCGTACAAGACGCGCTCAGCCGCCACGGCGGCCTGCCGCGCGGGGCATGTCAAGCTCAACGACATCAACGCCAAGGCCGCCCACACCGTGGTCCCCGGGGACACCATCCGGGTCCGCCAGCCCGGTTACGACCGCGTCCTGGAAGTCCGGCGCCTAATCAACAAGCGCGTCGGCGCCGAGGCCGCCTCGCACTGCTTCACCGACCACACGCCCGCCCGCCCCGCCCTGCCGGCGCTGGGCCTGCCGCAGCGCGACCGCGGCACCGGCCGCCCCACCAAGAAGGACCGCCGCGACATGGACCGGCTCCGCGGCGAGAACTGACCCGCCGCCGCGCCTGAACAGGCGAATACCCCGGCGCCGCCGTTGTGCTCGGACGACGGCGGCACCCGGGCAGGCTCTTAGGCCGCCGGCGCCGTCGTGGCCGGCTGCCAGCCGATCGCCGGGGCGATGTATTTGGCGATGTTCGCGAGCATCTTGGTGTTGTAGTCGACGCCGAGCTGGTTGGGTACCGTGAGCATGATGGTATCCGCCGCCTGCACGGCGGCGTCGGCGGCCAGCTCCTCGGCGAGCTCGCCGGGATCGCCCAGGTAGCTCTTGCCGAAACGGGAGAGGGAGCCGTCGATCATGCCCACCTGGTCGCGGCCCTCCGCCTGCGAGCGCAGCCCAAAGTACATCCGGTCCGTGTCGTCCACGATCGGGATGACGCTGCGGCTGACCGAGACGCGCGGCGTGAACGCATGGCCCTGCGCGGCCCATTCCTCGCGGAAGAGCCGGATCTGCTCGGCCTGGAGTTCATCGAACGGCACACCGGTATCCTCGGTGAGCAGCGTCGAACTCATCAGGTTCATGCCCTGCCGGGCCGCCCAGACCGCGGTGTGGCGGGTGCCGGCGCCCCACCAGATCCGCTCGGCCAGGCCGGGCGAGTGCGGCTCGATGGGTAGCAGGCCGGTCCCGGCGCCCATATGGACGTGCTCGCCGGGCTGGGCGACGCCGATGCCGGCAATGGCGCGGCGAAACACGGCCGTGTGCCGGCGGGCCATGTCCGCGACGGTTTCACCGTCCTGGGGATGGTAGCCAAAGTCGGCGGCCCCGTTCAAGGCCGGCTCTGGTGAGCCGCGGCTGACGCCCAGCTGCAGCCGCCCGCCGCTGATCAGGTCCGTCGCCGCCGCCTGCTCGGCCATGTACAACGGGTTTTCGTAGCGCATGTCGATCACGCCGGTGCCGATTTCAATGCGGGTGGTGCGGGCGGCGATCGCGGCCAGGAGCGGGAACGGCGACGCTTGCTGGCGGGCAAAGTGGTGCACGCGGAAGAACGCGCCGTCGATCCCCAGCTCCTCGGCGGCCACGGCAAGGTCGATCGCCTGCAGCAGGGAGTCGGCGGCCGATTCCGTGCGTGAGCCGCGCCCGGTTCCGTAGTGGCCGAAGGATAAGAATCCAATTCGTTTCATATTCGGCACAACCCGGCCCGGGCGACGGCTATTCCATGCATTTGCCTGAAGGAATGCCGGCTACTGCTTCTTGATGTGCGCCACGGGGTCGGCCGCTTCTTCCGCCGAGCCCTTGGCCTTCTTTTCCGCCCGTCGGGCCTTGATGGCGGCACCCTTGGCAATTTTCTTGTGATCGTGGTGGTGTGGCTGTTTGTCAGGCATGATGAACTCCTCTGCGCTTCAACAGAACCGGCCCGGGCCGGACGCCCTGGCCTCCCCCACTTTGAACGTTACGCCCATTCCCCGACAGGAAACAGGCCCCCGCTGCTCCCCATGGAGCTGCGGTCAGGCGTCCTGGCGCCAGGAGTGCCACAGCCTTGCGTAGGCGCCGCCCTGTGCGAGCAATTCGTCGTGTGAGCCGAGCTCGGTGATCCGCCCCTGTTCCACCACGGCCACCCGGTCGGCGTCGTGGGCGGTGTGCAGCCGGTGCGCAATCGCCACCACGGTGCGCCCGGCCAGGACGGCGCTGAGGGAAAACTCCAGGTCGCGGGCGGCCTGCGGGTCGATGAGGGAGGTCGCCTCATCCAGGATCAGCGTGTGCGGATCGGCCAGCACCAGCCGGGCCAGCGCCATCTCCTGCGCCTGGGCGGGGGTGAGCGTGTGCGAGCCCGACCCCACCTCCGTGGCCAGGCCGTTGGGGAGCGCGCGCACCCACCCCAGGGCTCCGACGTCGGCCAGCGCCTGCTCGATCTCTTCGTCGGTCGCGTCGGCCCGGCCCAGGCGCACGTTGTCGGCCAGGGTGCCCACAAACACGTGGTGCTCCTGCGTGACCAGGGCAACCTCGCCGCGCAGGTCATCCAGCGGCCGGTCCACGAGCGGCACGCCGCCCACGGTGACGGTGCCGCCGGTGGGCGGGTGGATGCCGGCCACCAGGCGGCCCAGCGTGGACTTGCCGGCGCCGGACGGGCCCACCACGGCCAGCCGCTCCCCCGGCACCAGCCGCAGGTCGATGCCGTGCAGCACGTCCCGTCCGGCCCGATAGGCGTACCGGACGTTCTCGACCAGTATTTCGTCGTTGGCCGGCACGGCCGCGGTGGCGGTGCGGTCGGCGGGAACGTCGCGGATGCCCACGATCCGGGCCAGCGAGGACGCGCCCACCTGGATCTCGTCGATCCACATGATCAGCGTGTCCACAGGGTCGATGAGCTGCATGGCGTACAGGGCCACCGTGGCCACCATGCCGGCGCTGACCGTGCCGTTGGCCGCGAGCCAGCCGCCCCACAGCAGCACCGCCGCCACCGGGAGCCAGAAGGACACATCCGCGGCCGGGAACAACACGGTGCGCAGGCCCAGCGTGTACCTTTCCGCCGCTTCGCAGTCCCGCAGGGCCGAATCCATGCGGGCGCGGCGGTGCGGGCCCAGGCTGAGCGCGTCCACCGTGCGGGCGCCCTCGATGGTCTCGGTGATCGCGCCGTTGAGCACCGCGTAGGTCTCGCGTTCGCGCATGTATCCGGCCGCGGCACGCTTGAGGTACCAGCGGGTGACCGGCACCAGCAGCGGGACCCCCACCACCAGGGCCAGCGCCAGCAGCGGGCTGGTRAACACGGCGGCGGCCAGGGTCAGCGCAATGGTGGCCACCGAGACCAGCACCTGGGGCACGCCAAAGCGCACCGTATAGGAGACGGCGTCGACGTCGTTGGTGGTGCGTGAGACCAGGTCGCCGGTGCCGGCCTTTTCCACCGTGGACAGCGGCAGGCTGGTCACCTGCTCCATGAATTCCTCGCGCAGCTGGGCAAAGACCTTTTCGCCCAGCACCATGCCGGTGCGGCGCGCCCAGCGGGCCAACATGGTCTGCACCAGGACAAACCCGCCCAGCGCCATGGCCACCCCCGCGACGAATTCGGCCGTGGTGCCGCGTGTGACGGCATCGACCAGCCGGCCCAGCAGGAACGGCCCGGCCAGGCCCGCCACCGCGGCCCCCACATACAGGCCAACGACCCCGGCCAGCGGTTTTCGGTGCGCGCGCATCAGGCGCAGCCCTTCCGCCTTGACCGCCGCGGAATCGGCCACCGGAAGTTGGGTGCCGGCCATCAGTTCCCTCCCCCTTGCGTCAAAATGGTGTCGGAGTCCGCGCCCCGCCCGGTGGCGGCGCCGAGGTCCGGGCCGGCATCCGGGCCGGCGGCGCCGCGGCGCCCGTCCATGCCGTCGCCGCGGATCACCACGCTGCGGTAGGCCGGCACGCCGGCCAGCAGCTCGTGGTGTGTGCCGGCCGCGTGCAGCCGGCCGCCGTCCAGGAACAGCACGGTATCCATGGCGCCGAGCATCAGCGGGCTGGTCGTCACCACCACCGTGGTCTGGGCGGCGGCGCCCCGGGCCGCCCGCAGCGCGGCGGCGATCCGTGATTCCGTGTGCGCGTCGACGGCGCTGGTCGGCTCGATCAACACCAGCACTTCGGCCTCCGTCAGCACCGCGCGGGCCAGGGCCAGGCGCTGGCGTTGCCCGCCGGAAAAGCCGCGGCCCTTCTCGGTGACCTCATCATCGAGCCCGTATTCCAGCCCGTCAAAGACATCGCCGGCGTTGGCGACGTCGATGGCGGCCAGGATCTCGGCGTCGCTGTGCCGGCCCGCGGGGTCAAGTTCCTCCCGCAATGTGCCGGTGAACAGCTGCGGCTCCGTGTCCGAGACCACGATGCGCCCGCGCACCGCCGGCAGGGGCACCTGGCGCAGCACGGCCCCGCCCCAGAGCACCTCGGCCTCACGCAGCACGGCGTCCTCAAATCGTCCCAGCCGGCGGGCCACCCCCGCCGAGACGTCGGGGTTTGAGGACACCAGGGCCGTCAGGCCGCCGGGCCGGACGACGACGCCGGAGCCCGAGTCGACCATGGCGCTGGCCCGCGCCGGGGCAGGGACCCGGGGTCCGGCGTCGTCCACCGCGGACGGGGTGGCGAGCACGTCGATGATGCGGCGGGCGCCGACGTGGGCGCGGATGAACCGGGACACGGCGTCGGAGGCGGTGCGGATGGGCGAGACCAGGAAGACCGCGTAGCCGTACAACGCCACCAGCTGACCGGTTTCCAGCTGCCCGGAGAGGGCCTGCATGGCGCCGATCCAGGTGAAGGCGACGCTGAAGGCGCCGACCACCAGCACCTGGGTGGCGTCGAGGTCGGCCAGGGAATAGGCCACCTTGTTGCCGGCCAGCTGCGTGGCCCGGGAACGTTCCCGGTAGCGCTCCACGAAGATGTGCTCGCCGCCGATCCCGCGCAGCACCCGCAGCCCGGCGACCGTGTCCGCCCCCAGCGCCGTCATCCGTCCGGCGGCCTCACGCTGCTCCTTCTGCCGGGCCTGCAGCGGCCGGATCACCAGCATCAGCATGGCCCCGCACGCCGGCACGCCCACCAGGACCACCACCCCCAACTGCCAGGAGGTGGCGAATACGAGCCCGGTCACCACCAGGTAGCCGACCACGGAGCCCGCCAGCCGGGCGGAGACGTCGAAGATCTCCCCGATGCGCATGGCGTCGGAGGCAGCGGTGGAGACCACCTCGCCGGTGGAGAATTTTTGCGGCAGGGCGTCGCCGCTGCGGGTCACCTTGTGGCCGATCAGTTGGGCGGACCGGTAGGCCGCCTGCATCCAGTTGCTCACCGACGCCCGGTGGCGCAGCGTGGACGTGATGGCCTGGACGAGCGTCAGGCCCACCAATATGAGCACCCACCACGTCAGCTCGCCGAAGTTGCGGGCCACGATCCCCCTGTCCACTGCCCGCCCCAGGGCGAACGGGATCAATGCCTGCGAAACGGTCCAGACGCAGCCGTAGGCGATGCCCAGGGCCAGGGTGGCGCGCTGCCCCGCCGCCAGCCACAACAGGTAGCGTGCGGGCGAGGTGAGATTGGGGCTGCCGGCGTCGGGATAGGGAAATGAGCGCACAAGGGCCTTCTCGTTTAAGGGGTGGATTGGCAGCGTCGGGACGCGATCGGGGCGGCCAGGACGGGGCGGCGCGATCGGTGGGCAGGGGCGGGAGCGCTGGATGTCAATTCACAATTCCTTACCCTAACGGAAAAATTCGGACGCCGGAAGGGTGCGGCCGGGGTAATTCGAGCCCCATCTCCTAGAATCGAAGCAGACCGGAATGAGAATGGGGAAGGGGTGGCCAGCCATGGCATCGGACCATGCCGTGCGCCACGACCAGCTGGTGCAAAAGGTCGCCCACCTGTACTACATGGGCGGGGCCAACCAGATGGAGATTGCGGCCTCGGAAAACCTGTCCCGGGCCACGGTCTCCCGGCTGCTGGCCGAGGCCAAGCGCCGCGGCGTGGTGCAGATCCGCATCGGCCCGCCCGTTGACCGGATGCCGGCGCTGGAGGACACGCTCAAGGCCGCCTTCGGGCTGGATGCCTGCGTCATTTCCATGGACCGGCCCCGGTCCCTGTACGAGAAGAACAACCGGCTCGGCTATGTGGCGGCCCGTTATCTGGAGTCCCACCTCGACGGCGTGCGGCAGCTGGGCGTGGCGGCCAGCCGGACGCTGTCCTCGGTGGCGAAGGCGCTGAGCCCGGGCGTTCGTCCCGGGCTGACCGTCATCGACCTGCTGGCCTGCCCGTCCCGGCTGGACCGCTCCGGGGACGAACGGATCCACGTGGGCGAACACATCTGCCAGCAGCTGGGCGGGAACTTCATCCCGCTGCCGGCCAACTTCCTGTACCGGGATCCTGCCGCCCGGCTCAAGGCCCTGGAATCGCCGGAGGTCGCGCACGGGCTGGCCCTCGGGCCGCAAAGCGACATGGCGCTGCTGGGCCTGGGCTCCATGCAGCGCTTTGACGGGACCGGCACCTACAGCCCGGTTTCCCCCGGCGCGCTGGCCGCCCTGGCGGACTCCGGCGCGGCGGCGCATCTGTGCGGGCACTTCTTTGACCACGACGGCGTCGAGGTCCCCTCCGTGGTGACGGACCGGCTGATCGGAATCACCCTGGCGGGCCTGCTGGCCATTCCGCGCCGCATGATGGTCACCGCCGGCCCCGCCAAGGTGGCCCCGCTGGCCGCCGCGATCCGCGGCGGCTTCGTCAACGAGCTGGTCACCGACGAGGCAACCGCCCGCGAACTCCTGGCGACGTTTTAGCGCCCGGCGGCACGTGCGGCTGGCCGGCCCCGCTACCGGAAGAGGCCGCTATAGGCATTCAGGGCGAGCTGCCCGCCCAGGTGCGCGTACAGGACGTTGCTGGTTTCCGGGATATCGCGGGTCCGGACCAGATCGATCAGCCCGGCCATGGACTTGCCTTCGTAGACGGGGTCGATGATCATCCCCTCCAGGGAGCCGGAGAGACGGATGGCTTCCATGGTGGACTCGACCGGGATGCCGTAGTAGTCCCCCGCCCAGCCCTCCAGAACGGTGATTTCCTCGTCGCGCAGCTGCCGGTCCAGGCCGATCAAGTCCGCGGTGTGGCGGGCGATCCGGCCCACCTGGGCGCGGGTCTTCTCAATGGTTGCCGAGGCGTCGATGCCGAGCACCCGGCGCGGGCGGTCCTGCCCGGCAAATCCGGCGATCATGCCGGCGTGCGTGGAACCGGTGACGGTGCAGACCACGATCGTGTCGAAGAAGACGCCCAGCTCCGCCTCCTGGGCCTGAACCTCGTAGGCCCAGTTGGCGAAGCCAAGGCCGCCGAGGCGGTGCTCCGAGGCGCCGGCCGGGATGGGGTAGGGCTTGCCGCCGGCGTCCTTGACCTCTTGGATGGCCTGCTCCCAGCTGCTGCGGATGCCGATGTCAAAGCCGGCCTTGTCCAGGCGGACGTCCGCGCCCATGATGCGGGAGAGCTGGATGTTGCCCACGCGGTCGGACAGCGGGTCCGGCCAGTCGACCCAATTTTCCTGTACCAGGCGAGCCTTCATGCCGATCTTCGCGGCAACGGCCGCGACCTGGCGGGTGTGGTTGGACTGGTAGCCGCCGACGGAGACCAGCGTGTCCGCGCCCTGCGCGATGGCGTCCGGGATGATGTACTCCAGCTTGCGGGTCTTGTTGCCGCCAAAGGCGAGCCCGCTGTTCACGTCCTCGCGCTTGGCCCAGATCTTTGCGCCGCCGAGGTGTTCGCTCAGGCGGGGCAGGTCATGGATCGGGCTGGGCCCAAACGTCRGCGGATAACGCTCAAAATCTGTGATGGCCACGTGCCTGCCTCATTCTGCTCAGGTGGTGCAAGTCACACCGTCAATCGTTATCCAATATATTGCATGTCCGGTGCGCTCCGTGTCAAGCATGCCAAAATCGGCCTATCCGGCGGGATACCATAAGTCCCATGCCCACACCCACGCCGCACGGGATCCACAAGCGCTCGCTGCTGCGCGACGAAGTGTATGAATCCATTCGTGACGCCATCATCGACGGCACATTTGGTCCCGGCGAACGGCTCAAGGACCCCGAACTCGAGGCCTGGCTGGGCGTGAGCCGGACCCCCATCCGGGAGGCGCTGCTCCGGCTCGAGCGGGCGGGGTTGATCATCGCCAAGCCCGGCCGGGCCACCATCGTCGCGCCGCTCGACCCGGCCTCCACCATCGGCGCCCAGCAGGTTGTCGCCGCCATGCATGAACTCGCGGCCCGGCTCGCCGTCCCGGCCGCCACGGGCGATCACCTGGCGGCCATGACGGCGGCCAACGGCCGGTTCGCGACGGCCCTCGAGCACGACAACGTCGAGCGCGCCCTGGCCGCGGACGACGACTTTCACGCGGTCTTCATCGACGCCTGCGGCAACGACATGATCCCGGACGTCCTGGAACAGGCCCTGCCGTTGCTGCGGCGCGTGGAACGGCAGCGGTTCGGCTCGCATTCGGCCCGGCATTCGGTCACGGTACACGCCGAGATCATCCGGCTGGCCGGTCTGGGCGACGCCGAAGGCGCGGCACTGGCCTGCCGGGAAAACTGGCTGTCGCTGGGGAGTTCGGCCGAGGCGTAAGCAACCTCCACGGCAAAAACGCTGCCGTCCCGCTCAAGCGCTGTCGGGCAACAGCGCAGGAGCGGGAAGGCAGCGTCCAAGCGGGGCGGCCGCGCTCAAGCGGGCCGGCTAGACCTTGGTGAGGACCGCGCTGACCGGGGTCAGGTTGGCAAACAGGTCCAGCACGGGGCAGCGGGATTCGACCGTGCGGCGCAGTTCCTCGTAGCGTTCCTGGGACTCCGGGCCGGAGATCTTCACGCTCAGGCGGACGTCCTGGAATCCAGGACGCACCGAGGGGTCGATGCCAAAGAGCCCGCGGACGTCCAGGTCCCCTTCGGCCTCGATCGTGAGGTCGTCGACGACGATGCCCAGCTGGTCGGCGTACAGCCGGTACACCACCACCTGGCAGGCGATGAGCGCGCCCAGGGCATATTCGACGGGACTGGCGGCCGCGTCGTCGCCGGCCAGACCGGCGGGCTCATCCACCGTGAACTGGTGCTTGCCGGCACTGATCCGGGTGGCGACGGATCCGACGGCCACGCCGGCCGCCTTATAGGTCAGCCTGGCGTTCTGTGCATCCTGGGTGATCCGCTGCGTCCAGAAGGCGCCGGCCTCGGCGAGCCGGGCGGAGCGGTCCGCGGCAAGGTCGGCCGGGGTCGCTGCAAGGGTTGATTCAGACATCGTGTTCCTTCACGGTGAGGGCGCGCGCCGTGCGCCGCGCCATACTTACGCCCCCGGTCCAGCGCCGGACGGGCGTCGAATCGTCACCTGGGGCACCCCACTATGGTGATGAGGGTTGCCGCCCAACCGGCCAGGGCCTTGAGGTTGGGACTCTTGATTCTGCTCTCAAGTGTGGCGTCCGGGAGCGGGGCGGTTCAAGGCTCACGTCATGCGGGGCAACATGGGCGACGCCGGCCCGGTCGGCCCGGGCGCGTTCGCCTCCTAAAATGGACTCATGACCGCTACGCTCGTGGCCAAGGACCTCTCCGGAGGCCACGCCCACCGCACCTTGTTCGCCAACCTCAACCTCACCGTCTCCCCCGGGGACGTGGTGGGCGTGGTGGGCGCCAACGGGGCCGGCAAATCCACCCTGCTCAAGCTGCTCGCCGGGGCCGACACGCCCCAGGCCGGCACCGTGAGCACCGCGCCGCGGGACGCCTTCATCGGCTGGCTCCCGCAGGAGCACGAACGCATCGAGGGCGAAACGGTCGCCGCGTACATCGGCCGGCGGACCGGGTGCACGGCCGCCACCGTGGCGATGGAATCCTGTGCGGCGGCCCTGGGTTCGGGCAATGCGGCCGACGACGACCGGTACGCCGACGCCCTGGACCGCTGGCTCGCGTGCGGCGCCGCCGATCTGGACGAAAGACTCCCGGAAACCCTGGCCGGTCTCGGGCTCGAGGTTGGGGAGAACACCCTCATGACGGGCCTCTCCGGCGGGCAGGCCGCCCGGGTAGCGTTGGCCGCGCTCCTGCTGAGCCGCTTCGACGTCGTCCTCCTGGATGAACCCACCAATGACCTTGACCTCGCCGGGCTGGCCAGGCTGGAGGAGTTCGTGACCGGCCTGCGCGGCGGGGTGGTGCTGGTCTCGCACGATCGCGAATTCCTGGCCCGCTGCATCACCTCCGTCGTGGAACTTGACCTGGCCCAGAACAAGGTGGCCGTGTACGACGGCGGCTACGACGCGTTCCTGGAGGAGCGCGCCGTGGCTAGGCGGCATGCCCGCGAGGCGTACGACGAATTCGCGGGCAGGAAGGCCGACCTGGTCTCGCGTGCCCGCGTCCAGCGCGAATGGAGCTCGCAAGGCGTGCGGAACGCCATGAAAAAGAGCCCGGACAATGACAAGATCCGCCGCCGGGCCAGCATGGAATCCTCCGAAAAGCAGGCCCAAAAGGTGCGCCAGATGGAGTCGCGGATCGCCCGGTTGGACGAGGTGGAGGAGCCGCGCAAGGAGTGGACACTGCACCTGCGCATCGGCGCCGCGCCGCGGTCCAGCTCCGTGGTCGCCACGCTGAACGCCGCCACGCTCACCCAGGGCGGCTTCACGCTCGGACCGGTCTCGGTGCAGGTCAACGCCGGGGAGCGCATCGGCATCACCGGTCCCAACGGCGCCGGCAAGTCCACGCTGCTGCGGCTGCTGCTGGGCCGCACAGCCCCGGACGACGGCGTCGCCTCCCTGGGTGCCAGCGTCGCCGTCGGCGAGATTGACCAGGCGCGCAGCCAGTTCCCGGAGAACGTTCCGCTGGGGGCGGCGTTTGAGGCCCTGGTGCCGGAACTGAACCAGGGCGAGGTCCGCACACTCCTGGCCAAGTTCGGGCTCAAGGCCGACCAGGTCACCAGCGCCGTGGGCAGCCTGTCCCCGGGTGAGCGCACACGCGCCTCGCTGGCGCTGCTGCAGGCCCGCGGCGTCAATGTGCTGGTGCTCGACGAGCCAACGAACCATCTGGACCTGCCGGCGATCGAGCAGCTGGAGGAGGCGCTGGACAGCTACGAAGGCACGCTGCTGCTGGTCTCCCACGACCGCCGCCTGCTGGAAAATGTCCGCCTCGACACCCGCTGGGAGGTCAGCCGGGGGCAGGTCACCGAGCTGTAGCCCGCTCCGCGAAACCGGGACCAACGCGCGAGACCGGTATGTCCCCGCGGTATTTTGCGCGGTGGCCCCGGTTTCGCGACAAGGCACCCCCGATTCACGTCTTGAGGCGCAGATCCCCGGCCTCCGTGGCGGGAAGGTCCGCGCAATGAGTTAGCTCACCTTAAGGGTCGATTGACTTTGACTTAAGATACCTAAAATGTTGCAATGGGTAGCAGGGGCGCCGCCTTCGGATCTACGGCGCCCTGCTTTCGAGTCCGGGATGTTCGCGCCACGCCAACGTCCCGAACAGGGCCCTGTCTCCCGTCGTGGGATTGATGCCCGGGCCCCGGGCGGCCCATGCCGCCCGCACCACCGCCGCAGAAAGATCTGCCGCCGCGCACCCTGCGCTTGTTGCTCCGCCACGGTGCGCCGCCTTCGGCCACCGGCCTATCCGGAGCGTGGACTCGTCAGCGTCACAACGGACCGGTGAAGATCCAGTGAATGAGGAGCACAGCATGAAATTGCGAGTCGGAATCATTGGTGCAGGCCCCAGCGGCATGGCACAACTGCGGGCGTTCGAATCGGCCCGCCAAAAAGGTGCGGAAATTCCGGAAATCATGTGCTTTGAGAAGCAGGACGACTGGGGCGGACAGTGGAACAGCAGCTGGCGCACCGGACTGGATGCCCACGGCGAACCCGTCCATTCGAGCATGTACCGCCACCTGTGGTCCAACGGGCCCAAGGAATGCCTGGAATTTTCCGACTACTCCTTTGACGAGCACTTTGGCCGCCCCATCTCCTCCTTCCCGCCTCGCGCGGTCCTCTTCGACTACATCAAGGGTCGCGTGGAAAAGTCCGACGTGCGCAAGTACGTCACGTTCAACACCGCGGCCCGCTTCGTCAGCTACGACGAGGGCACCCAGGAATTCACCCTGACCGTGGAGGACCTGCCCACCGGCACCACCCAAACCCACGTTTTCGATAAGTTGGTGGTCGCCACCGGCCACTTCTCCGTCCCCGCAGCCCCCGCCTTTGACGGGATCGCCGGCTTCCCCGGCGAGGTCCTGCACGCCCATGACTTCCGCGGCGCGGAGCGCTTCGCCGGCAAGAGGGTGTTGTTGATCGGCAGCAGCTACTCCGCCGAGGACATCGGCATGCAGGCCCACAAGATGGGTGCCCGGTCCGTCACCTTCAGCTACCGCAGCGCCCCCATGGGCTTTGACTGGCCGGAGAACACGGTCGAGCGTCCGCTCGTCACGCACTTTGACGGGACCTGCGCCCACTTCAGTGACGGCACGCGGGGCGACTTTGACGCCGTCGTACTGTGCACCGGCTACCAGCACAAGTACCCGTTCCTGCCCGGGGAGCTCTCCCTGAAGTCCAAGAACGTGCTGTACCCGGCCAACCTCTTCAAGGGCGTGGTGTGGCAACAAAACACGAACCTGTTCTACCTGGGCGCACAGGACCAGTACTACACGTTCAACATGTTTGACGCCCAGGCCTGGTTTGCCCGGGACGTGATGACCGGCGTGATCGAGCTGCCGTCGCCGGAAGAGCGCGCGGCCGACATCCAGGCGTGGCTGGATCGCCAGGCCGCCCTGCCCGGTCATGACGCGGAGGCCGATTTCCAGTCGGACTACGTGCGTGAGCTCATCGACGCCACGGACTACCCGCCGTTTGACCTGGACGCCGTCTCCGCGCTGTTGAAGACGTGGATGCGGGACAAGGAGTCGGACATCCTGGGCTACCGGGACACCGTGCACCGCTCCGTTGTCACCGGCACCCTGGCCGCCAGGCACCACACGCGCTGGCTCAACGCCATGGACGACTCGCTGGAGCGGTACCTGAACGGCCCGTCGCAGGACGTCGACACCGGCACCCTGGCCGCGGTCACCGGGGCCCTGGCGGCCCGGTAGGTCCAGGCCCGACGGCGCGTGCCCCGGCCGCGCGGTCCGGTCCGGCGCCGGCACGTGCCCCGGCCCGCCAGGCCCGGCGCGGCCGGGGTCCGGAATCCGGCCGCGCCGGGGCCCATATTGACAAGCCGGCCGTTAAGGTGGAGTCTAAAAACACAAGTTTAGTTTTTAGAAGGAGAAAACCATGGCCGCCAGTTCAATCCCCGCCCGTTCAACCGGAGGGGTGTCACATGCGTTGCAGCGCGCCAAGGCCGAGCCAGCGTACGGGGCGTTCCTCATGCTCTGGATCGGCTTCATCGCGATCCCGCTCATCATGGGCCTGGACAAGTTCGCCAACATCCTGACCAACTGGGAGGGCTACCTGGCCCCGTGGCTGGTCGACGTCTCCCCCTTCAGCGCCCACACCATGATGCTGATCATCGGCGTCGTGGAGATCGCCGCCGGCGTCATGGTCGCCCTCAAGCCGCGCTACGCCGCCTACGTGGTGGCCCTGTGGCTGGCCGGGATCATCGTCAACCTGCTCACGTATTCCGGCTTCTACGACGTCGCCCTGCGTGACTTCGGCCTGCTGGTGGCGGCGCTGGCGCTGGCCCAGCTGGCCCGGGCCTACACCCCGGGCAAGGGGCATTCGGCGCACTAACGCCAAAAGGTTCGACGGCGTGGGCCGGGGCTGCTGCCCCGGCCCATGTTTGCGTTTGCCCGGGTTCGGCACGGGCTATTGCCTGATGGGCCATCCCGCGGAAAAATTGAAGGTGAGCACTGTTTCACGCGAGCGGAGGCATTGCCATGCTCCCTTTGGACGCCATTGACCTGGACACGCTGGTGATGGCACTGGAAAACCAGTACATGGATGGCGAGACGTTCTTTTGGCTTGACCCCGCCACCGGCCGGATCGAACTGTGGGGCGAAGAGGCGGCCGACGAGGCCGACGCGGAGGGCTGGGATGTTGACGAGCGGGGCGGCCTTCGCATCGAGCCCGTTGAATCCCACGAGGTGTACCGGGACATGGAGGATTTCATTGCGGGTGAGAGGGACCCCAAATGCCGTACCCGGCTGCAGCGCGCCGTCGAGCACAGCAGCCCGTTCCGGCACTTCAAGGACGCCCTCTATGAATTCCCCGCGCGGCAAACCGCGTGGTACGAATTCCATGATGCGATCATGAAGCGCCGTGCCATCGAATGGCTGGCCGAGTGGGAGGTGGTGGATCGCACCGAGGCGCGGGCGGCCATCGAAAGACTGCGGGAACCGCGCTAGCGGCGAATCAGGCTCCATATTCCGGCGGGCCCGATTCCAGGGCGTGGCGCAGCAGGGCCTGGGCGCTCCAGCGCATGGATGCCACGGCCTCCTCCCGGGACAGTCCGCCAATGTCCGTTAGCCAGACCAGGGATTCGATCCCAATGGCGCTGCGGACGGCCAGGACCAGGCGGCGCAGTTCGTCGTCGGCCAATGTCCCGCCCAGCGGCGCCAGGGCCTCCGTGATCCAGGGGATGGCACGACCCTGCCGGAGCGGAAGTGCCGCGCCCGGCGTCGTCGGATCCAGCGACAGCCGGAGCATGGTCCGCTGTTGCGCCTCCGTGCCGAGGATCATGGCGGTGAACCTGACGACGACGGCGTCCAGCCGTTCGGCGGGGTCGTCCCCCGGGTGCGCCGGCAGCATCGACTGCAGCGCCGTCTCGGGGTGGGCGGCGGCCAGGAGCTCCCGCTGTCCCGGGAAGTAGCGGTAGGCCGTGCTTCGGGCCACCCCGGCCGCGAGGGCCGCGTCGTCCACCGTTGGCGACTGGCCGGCGGCGACCATCTCGCGCGCTGCCTCGACGAGCGCCTTGAGGGTACGTCGCTTCTGTCCGCTCCGGCCGAGTTCCACATAAGGGGTTGACATACTCTTTATGATACCGCAGTCTTGTTATGGGACATACGTCCCACAAGCTCTGTAACCACCCAAGAGGCGAGTCCCATGGACACGAAGAAGCAGGCAAAGTCATTCATCCGCCAGGCCGGGGAAGGCGAGCGGCGGTGGTTCTTCGGCGGCGGCGTCCACACCTGGCTGGCCCAGGCCCAGGAGACCGGCGGGGCGTTTTTGATCAATCGTGACGACATGGAGCGCGGCAAGGTCACACCCCTGCACATTCACCCGGACACAGATGAGACCCTGTACATCCTCTCCGGCGAGATCCTGATGAACCTGGACGGCGTGGAAGAGCGCGTGGGCGCGGGCGGGCTGAGCGTGGCGCTGCGCGGCGTGCCGCACGCCTTTAAGGTGCTGGCCGAGGGCACCAGCGTGCTGTGCTTCCAGACGCCCGGCAACGCCCAGGCCTTCTACCTGGGGGCCAGCGAACCCCTGCGCGCCGACGACGCCGGCCCCGGCGTCGTCGACTTTGACCGCATCCAGGAATCGGGGCGGCTCAACGGCGGCATCGTCATTGTGGGGCCGCCGCCGTTTGACGCATAGTTCTTAAGGCGCATAGTTCACAAGGCGCATGGTTCACAAGGCGCATGGTTCACCAGGAACGCCTCGGGGCCGCCGCGGTCTCAACCGCGACGGCCCCGCAGGCGGTCAGCACTTCAACGAGTGGTGGGGATCAGGCCTCGACGATGATGACCGTGTACACCGGCTTGCGGCGCAGCGCACGGTCGGACCAGCGCAGCAGGGCGTCGGCGACGGCCTTTTCGGCACCCCGGCCCGTCTTCTCGCCCCGGAGCCCCGAGATGGTCTTCTCCACGATTCCGGTGGCCTTCTCCAGGTCCTTCTCGGCGAGGTTGAATCCCACGGCAAAGTACTCCGGGTCCTCCTCGATCTTGCCGGTGTCCGGGTTGATGATCAGCAAGACGGTGACGGCGCCGTCCTCGGCCAGCCGGAGCCGGTCCTGCAGGGACTCCTCGGTTGCCGCGCCGGCGACCATGTTCTCCACATACACATAGGCGGCGGGAACGCTGCCGCTCACGCGGGCCACGCCGTCCTTGAGGTCGATCGTGGTGCCGTCCTCGACAATCAGCGCGCGCTTGGGGTCGACGCCGGTGCGGACCGCAAGCTCGGCGTTCGCCTTCAGGTGGCGGTATTCACCGTGCACGGGCATCACGTTGCGGGGGCGGACCAGGTTGTAGCAGTAGACCAGCTCCCCGGCACTGGCGTGGCCGGAGACGTGGACCTTGGCGTTGCCCTTGTGCACCACGTTGGCGCCCTGCTTGGTGAGGTCGTTGATGAGCCGGTAGATCGAGGACTCGTTGCCGGGCACCAGCGAGCTGGCCAGCAGGACGGTGTCCCCTTCGGTCAGGTTGATCTGGTGGTCGCCGTTGGCCATGCGCGCCAGCGCTGCCATGGGCTCCCCCTGTGAGCCGGTGCAGATGAGCACGGCCTTGGTGGGGGCCATCTTTTCCAGTTCCTTGGCCTCCACCAGCATGCCGCGCGGGATCGTGAGGTAGCCAAGCTCGCGGGCGGTCGTCATGTTGCGGACCATGGAGCGGCCCACGAAGGCGATCTTGCGGTTGTACTTGTGCGCGGAGTCGATGATCTGCTGAATGCGGTGGACGTGGCTGGCGAAGCTGGAGACCACCACGCGGCGCGGGGCGGTGCGCATGACATTGTCGATGGCCGGTGCCAGGTCCGCCTCAGCGGCCAGGAAGCCCGGGACCTCGGCGTTGGTGGAGTCGGGCATGAACAAATCCACGCCTTCCTCGCCCAGGCGGGCGAAGCCGGCCAGGTCGGTGATGCGCTTGTCCAGCGGGAACTGGTCCATCTTGAAGTCACCGGTCTCCAGTACCAGGCCGGCGGGCGTACGGATGGCGACGGCCAGACCGTCCGGGATGGAGTGGTTGACGGCCAGGAATTCGACGTCGAACGGACCGAACTTGCGACGGTCGCCTTCCTTGACCTGGATCATCTTGGCCTTGATCCGGTGTTCCTCCAGCTTGGTCTTCAGGAAGGCCAGGGTCAGCCGGGCGGAAATGACGGGAATGTCGCTGCGGTGCTTGAGCAGGTACGGCACACCGCCGATGTGGTCCTCGTGGCCGTGGGTGAGCACCAGGCCCACCACGTCCTGCCAGCGGTCCTTCAGGTAGGAAAAGTCGGGCAGAATCAAGTCGACGCCGGGATGGTTTTCCTCGGGAAAGAGGACGCCGCAGTCCACGATCAGCAGCTTTCCCCCGTACTCGAAGACGGTCATGTTGCGACCGATCTCCCCCAGTCCTCCGAGGGCGACGATGCGCATTGCGCCATTCTCAAGGGCGGGCGGGGTCTGACGAGCGGTTCTTCTCATGGGTTCCGTTCTCTGGGGTGGGGTAAGAGGCAGGCGGCGCCGGGTGGCGATGTTGTGCTGCCATGATGCGCGACGGCGGCGGCCGGGGGCCGGCCTGTGTCGCTAAAAGTTATGGGGGTGTACTCAAGTGTGATTTTACCACCGTGGCCGCCTGTGGATTTGCCCGGGCGCGGCCGGCGTCCTCCAGTGGGCAGATAGTACGGGCGTGAACGCCCTAGGACGAACTCCTGTAGCGGTTCTCCGGGCGCCCCGCCCCGCCGTAACGCGGCGTGAGGGTGGCCCGGCCCTGGTCAACGAGATGCTCCAGGTAGCGTCTGGCGCCCACCCGCGACATTCCCACCCGCTGCGCCAGTTCGGCGGCCGAGACGTCTGCACCGGCGGACTGGAGGGCAAGATGGACACGCTGGAGCGTGGCATCGGAGAGACCCTTGGGCGGGGGCGCATAGCGGCCGCCGGTGCTGGCGATGATGACGTCCACGCTTCGCTGGTCGAGGATTTTGCCCCGGGAAGTGCGGCGCACCGTGTCGTATTGCCTGGCAACCTCGTCGAGCCGTTCAAACAGGGCGGACGCCATAAACGGCTTGACCAGATAGTGGCGGACGCCCTTGGCGCGGGCCTCGCGCACGCTGTCCAAATCCCTCGCCGCCGTGACCGCGATCACTTCGAGCCGGCTGCCCCGGCCGGCGCTCAGGCGCGCCAGCACCTCCAGGCCGGAAAAGTCCGGCAGGTAGAAGTCCAGCAGCACCACGTCCGGCTTCAGTTCTTCAATGAGGGCAACGGCTTCCGTGCCCGAGTGGGCCTCGCCAACAACCGTGAAGCCCGGGTGCGACGCGACGAACTCGCGGTTGATATGCGCCACGCCCAGGTCATCTTCGACAATGACCACCCTGAGTTCCGCGCTCATGATATTTCCCCCGCGGACGCCTCAAGCAACTGGGCGGGAGCAATGTCGCCGCTGTCGATGGGCAGCGCCACCGTGATCCGCGCCCCCGGCAAGTCGCCGCCGGTGGCCGGTCCGTTCCCAATCCCGACCGTGCCGCCGTGCCGGGTGGCTATCCTCTTCACGAGCGTCAGTCCGATCCCGCGGCCGGTGGAAACCGCTCCGGGCCGGGCCGACTTTGACGAATATCCGGGGGTGAAGACCATCTCCTGCAGCTCCGGCGGGATCCCCGGGCCGGAGTCCGCCACCTCGATGAGAAGTTCTCCGGCGCCGTTGGCATCCGTGCGCTCAGTGACGGACACTGAAATCCTGCCACCGGCCTCCGTCGCTTCGACGGCGTTGTCAAGCAGGTTGCCGATGATGGTCACCAGGTCGGTGCGCAGGATCTCCGCCGAGGGCTGCGACGACAGCACGGGCAGCGTCGACTCCGGTGTGATCACCATGGTGATGCCAAGTTCCTCGGCGCGCGCCCGTTTCATCAGCAGCAGCGCGGCCACTTCAAGCTCACGGATGCCCGTCCGCCCGGTCACGCCCAAGAGTGTCCCTCCGCTTCTTTCATGGGAAATGAAGGACACCGCCTGGTCTACGCGACCCAGCTCCAGGAGCCCGGAAATCACGTGCAGCTTGTTGGCGAAACCGTGTGCCTGGGCGCGCAGGCCGTCAGCCAAACCCTGCACGCCGTCGAGGTCGCGGAGCAACGTGTGTAATTCGGTGTTGTCGCGCAGGATAAGGATGGTGCCGATCGTGCGGCCGCTGATCTTGGCGATGTCGCGGCGTACCAGCAGCACCCTCTCACCGGAGAGCACCAGCGACTGTTCGGCGTCGCCGGTGTCCAGGAGTCCCACCAGCACGTCGTCGAGGGAATCCTTGGCAAGTGTCCCCACCAGGTTCGGCTCATCCTCGAGGGAGAGCAGACGCAGGGCGGCGTCGTTGATCAAGGCGATTCGGCCACCGTCATCAACGGCGACGACGCCTTCGCGCACGCCGTGAAGTATGGCCTCACGCTCTTCGAGCAGCCCGGCGATCTGTTCGGGCTCCAGGCCAAAGATGCGCTTGCGGATCACCACCGTCACCCAGGCGGCACCGATCACGCCAAAGATTGCCGCTATCCCAATGGTGACGAACAGCCAGGTGGCGTTGGAGAGGTACTCGCTGCGCAGATCGGATTCCAGGACACCAACTGAAACCGCGCCGATCACCGCATGGTCATCATCGAATATCGGCACCTTGACACGCCAGGACTCACCCAGGGTTCCCTTTTGGGTGCCGACGTAGGTGTTCCCTGACAGCACGACGCCCGGGTCGGTGGAGACGTGCTTGCCAATCATGGCCGGATCGGGATGCGAATACCGGATGCCGTCCTTGTTCATGACCACCGCATACGCTATTCCGGAGGACTTGCTGAGGAGTTCGGTAATCGGTTGGATGGTGTGGCTGGGGTCCGTGTCACCGAAGGCATCGACGATCACCGGATTCGTGGAAATCGATTGGGCAACCCCAATCATCCGATCGCGATAGTTTTCCCTGAGCTGGTGTTCCTGCATGAAGCTGGCAACGGCGCCCGTACCCACAACGGTGATGAGCACTATTGCGACCTGGAGCAGCAGCAGTTGCGCCCGTAGGGTCAGTCGTCGTCTCATCCGCCCATTTTGCCAGAATATGGGACCGGTCCTAGTCGCGGGCCAGTTCATCGTCCACTTCCCCAGGTTGGGCCTCCCCGACGGCGGCCCCGGCCCAGGCGCCGCCGAACAGCATCAGGCCCGTGGCGACGAAGACGCCCGCCGCCCCTGCTGCGGCCGCCAGAACCCCCAGCAGGGACGGCAGCACGGTTTGTCCGAGCCGGTTGCTGGCCAGGCGCAGCGACATCGCCAGCCCGCGGGTGCCGGGAGTGGCCAGCTCGGCGATCCAGGACATCGTGATGGGTTGGCACGTGCCGATCGCGAATCCATAGACGGCCGCGAGAACAAGTAGCGCAGCGACGGGCAGGGGAAGGGCGAAGGCGGCCAGGCCAACGGCCGAGACCCCGATGGTCCACACCATGAGCCGCCGGCGTCCGAGCACCTTGACCATGGGGCCAAGGAACAGGCGCGAAAACATCGAGAACATCGACCGGACAACCAGCATGGCGCTGACGACGACGGCCGCGATCCCGCGCTCGTGTCCGAGCGCGGGCAGATAGGCCAAGAAGAGGTCGACCGATGCCAGGACGATGCTGCCGGCCAGGAGCGCACGCACGAGGCCGGGGGTGCGCAGCAGGGCCGCGGCCGCCGGCAGCATCCGGGCCCGCTGCTCGATCACCGGCCGCTGCGAGCTCCGGACGAAGAAGGAGATGCCGAGCAACACGACACTGAGCGCCCCGGACACGATGAAGATGAGCCCC
Source organism: Specibacter sp. RAF43 (assembly GCF_052114065.1). NCBI lineage: Bacteria > Bacillati > Actinomycetota > Actinomycetes > Micrococcales > Micrococcaceae > Specibacter > Specibacter sp. RAF43. Next base: position 28,802 of record NZ_JBFREA010000016.1, read on the forward strand.
ACGGGAGGCGTCTCCACGGTGCCCCCCGGCAGCGCCAGCAGGAGCGGCCCGATCGTTTGGCCCAGCGACGAGGCGAAGGTGAAATATCCGAACTTCGAGTCATACTGGCCGCGGTTCGTCGTATTGGCGACCATGGCCTGCTCCCCGATCACGGAGAGCAGGTGGCCCATGCCCAGGAACGTGGTGGCCAGCAGCAGCGCCGCCACAGAGCCCCCGCCAAAGGTTGCAATCAATGCAGCCACAACAAGTGCGCACGCACCGGCGAGCAGGGAGGCCCGTTCGCCGATGCGGTCTATGACGTGGCCGGCCGGCAGCGCCAACAGGAGTGCGGGCACGGCAAATGCGGCGACCACAACACCGAGCAGCGCCGGTGAGCCACCCAAGTCCAGGACGGCATAGGACAGCGTTGGCCGCATGCCAAAGGTGATGACTTGGATCACGACGGCGTGTGCCAGCACCAACATGACCGCTCGCGGCCGCCTCGTCACGCCCATCACGGCCGGCAGGTCATGAGGCGACCGTCATGAGTTCCTGGGCCTCGGCCGAGGGAACGTTCGAGCCCGCATAGAGGAGTGCGTCCTCGGCGTCGAACACGAGCCGGACGCCGCCGTCGAGGTTTCCGGTGGGTGAGATGACCTGGACCACGTTGGTGCCAAGCTTCAGGCCGTACTCGTAGCGGGAGCCGACATAGGAACGGGTCAACACCGAGGTCTCCAGCACGTTGGCCCCCGTGACATCCGCCGTGGCCGGGGTGATGGTCAGCCGCTCGGGCCGCACCGCCACTGTTACGGCATCGCCTGGGTTGAGCGAAAGGTTGCTGGCGACCTTCACAACCAGTCCGGTGTTCTCGAGACGGACGTGCGCAATTCCGCCGCGCTGTTCTTCGAACCGTCCGGTGAAGAAGTTGCAGCTGCCGACAAATGCGGCGACGGCCGCGGTGGCAGGCTTTTCGTAGATCTCGGCCGGCGTGCCGATCTGTGTCATCTTCCCGTCAAACATCACCGCGATCCGGTCGCTCAACGAGAGGGCCTCGTCCTGGTCGTGGGTCACGTACACCGTGGTGATCCCCAGCTCCACCTGCAGGCGCTTCAACCAGGCCCGGGACTGCTCGCGCAGCTTCGCGTCCAGGTTGGACAGCGGCTCATCCAGCAGCAGGACCGAGGGCGAATACACCAGCGCGCGGGCGAGGGCGACCCTCTGCTGCTGGCCGCCGGAGAGCTGGTGGGGGTAGCGGTCCTTCAGGTGCGCCAGTCCCACGGTGTCGAGCGCCTCATGTATCCGTACGGCCTTTTCTTCCTTGGAGGCCTTGCGGATGGCAAGGGGCATCACCAGGTTTTGCTGCACCGTCATATGCGGCCAGAGGGCGTAGGACTGGAAGACCATGCCGAGGTTTCGTTCCTCGGTGGGTACGTAAAGCTTCTTGGCCGTATCGACAAACGGCACGCCGCCCACGGTGATGGACCCCGAGGTTGGCGACTCGAGCCCGGCGATGCAGTTCAGCGTGGTCGACTTGCCGCATCCGCTCGGACCCAGCAGGGTGAAGAATTCCCCTTCCCGAATGGTGAAGTTGATGTCGTTCAAAACGGTGACGTCGCCAAACTTCTTATGGAGTCCGCAGACGTGTACTTCAGGCATCGGTATGTCCCTTCATGAACATGCTCGCCACGGCGACGAACACAGCGGTAATGGCAATTTGTAGGGTGGCCAGCGCCGCGACGGAACCGGTGTTGCCCTGCACCCACAGGTCGAGCATGGTGGTTCCGATCACGCCGGTGTTGGCCGAGGACAGGAACAACGCGGCCGAGTATTCCTTCATCATGGTGACAAACACCAGGATGAGCGCCCCCACAAAGGCCGGGCGCAAGAGCGTGCGCAGGATGCGGAAGAAGGTGCCGAACCAGTCCGCGCCGGAGGTCCGCGCCGCATCGTCGAGTTCCCGGCCAATCTGCATGATGGCCGGGGCGATGGACCCGAACGCCGTGGGCAGTGCACGCAGGCCAAAGGCGATGATGACCGCCATCAGGGTGCCCTGCACCCAGCCGCCGCCGGGGGTGAGCGCGAACGCCCAGAAGAAGCCGATGCCAACAATGATTCCCGGCATGGCCTGGGGCGCCAGCGCCAGGTATTCAACGCTGCGTGCAAACGTGAACGGCGAACGCCGGGCAACCAGGACGGCAAGCAGCGCCAGGACGCTGACCAGGACGGCGCCCACCGCGGCCACCGTCACGCTGTTGGTGATGGACTGCACATAAACCGGGTAGGTGAAGACGCGTTGGTAGTTGGAAAGGGTCAGTGTCTCGAAGGGGCTTTGCAGCGGGGTGAAGATCATGGTGAAGGACCGGAAGACGAGGCCCAGGATGGGCAGCAGGGCACCAAAAATGACGTAAATGACAATCGCTGCGGCGGCGACCCACCGGATCCAGCCCAAGTCGAGCAGCCGCGGCCGGGTGGCCTTGCCCCGGACGGAAATGAACCGCTGGGCATTCTTGAGCACCTTAGCCTGGATGGCCACGGTGCCGATCGTCACGGCCAGGATGAGGGTTGATGCCGCGCCCAGGATGCCGTAGTCGGGCTGGATGGACTGCAGCCCGTTCGTGTAGAGGAAGGTGGAGAACACCTCGATGCGCACGGGTGTGCCATAAAGCAGCGGGACACTGAGCGTTTCCAGCGACATGCTGAAGATGAGGATGGAGCTGTAGACAATCGGTGGCCGGAGCATCGGCACCACCACCTGAAAGAGGATGCGGACCGGGCCGGCACCGCAAACGCGGGCGGCGCTCTCCAGCGACGCATCCGACTGGCGCAGGGCGTTGGCACAGAAAACGTAGGCGATGGGGGCAAGCCCCACGGCCTCGGTGACGGCCATGCCGCCCAGGGAGTATAGGTTCCATGGCACGAACCCGAGGAGCTCACGCAGCTGGACGCTGATGAAGCCGGCCGGCCCGTACAGTGTGATCCAGCCAAAACCGAGGATGAGTGAGGAAATGAAGAACGGCCACTGCATCGACAGGCCGAGCAGCCGCCCGAAGGGCAGGCGCGTGCGAACGACGAGCACGGCCATGGGGATGGCGATGACAAGGGTGAGCACAGTGGTGCCGACCGCGAAGATCGCGGTGTTCAGGACGACCTGCCCGAAGCCGGCATCCGTGAACAGCTTGACGTAGTTGCCGGCCGTCAGGAGTCCGCCGGCCTCATACAGGGGCCGGTCCCGGAAGGACTGGAAGAGAATCGGGACGATCGGGGCGAGAACGAAGAGTGCCAAGAGGACGAGGATGCCGTATTGCACGAGCCTGCCCCGGCCGACGCCGAAGACCCGGGGGTACTTCGGCGCCGGCAGGGTGGATCGGCCGGCCGGCGATTGGACTGCACTTTCCGTGCGGGTGGTGGTCATTGCTTAGCCTGCCTGGTGACTGTCGGAGGAACGGATGCTATTTGCCGAGATTGGCGTTCCACTGGGACACGAACGCTGAGACTTCGGCGTCCGGGACGACTTTATAGGGCACGCGGATGATGCCGTCCTTCCCGGCCAGCTTCTCCACTTCCTGGTAGGTGTGGCGGCCCTCCGTCAGCTGGACGTTGTCTCGGTAGGAGCTGAGGCCGCCTTCTGCGACGGCGTTCTGGCCGGCCTCGGAAAGGACAAAGTCAAGGAACAGCTTCGCCGTCGCCGGGTGCGGCGCCTTGGGCGTGATGCCGATTCCGCGGCCCAGGACAACGGTGCCGTCCTTGGGCAGGACAAACTTGATCAGCCCGCCGCTGGCTTTCTCGGCCGGGTAGCCCACCGCGGAGCTGATGAAGAAGCCGGCAAGGTATTCCCCGGATAGGATCTTCTCCTTCTGGGTGCCGGAGGATGTTTCCGGACGGGCCGACGGCAGGATCTCGTCAAGGCCGGACCAGGCCTTGGTGTTTCCTTCGGTGAAGGCGTGGGAAACGCTGAAGCCCCATGCGCCCTTGACGTCGCGGGTGGTGATCTTGTTCTTGTATTTTCCGGAGTCGGCGGAGACGGTCTTGGCCAGGTCGGCGATGCTCGTCGGCGCTTCCTTCATGAGAGCGGAGTTGTAGGCGATGCCCACGGGGTCAAGCGACATGGCCCAGACGTTGGGCATCAGCTGGGCGAAATCGGGCAGCTCCTTGGTTTCCGGGGAGTCATAGGCCATGAGGGAATCCGGCTTTGAGGCATAGCTCGCCCAGGCTTGCACGGCGTTGGAAACGAGCATGTCTGCCGGCGCCTTGCCGGTGGCCGTCTCGCTCAGTTGGCGCTGGAACACCTCGTCGCTGTCGAGGTTGTCCGCGGAGACCTTGGTCCAGGGGTACTTGGCCTTGAAGTCGCGGAGAATGGGTGCCCAGTTTTCCTGGTCGGTGTTCGAGTAGATCGACAGGGCGCCGCCCTCGGCCTTCGACGCATCGATGATCTTGGAGTAGTCGGCGGGGTAGTAGCTTGGCGTGCCGGCATTGCCGGCGGCCCCCGGGGCTGCCTGCCCTCCCGCGGGGCTGCCGCAGCCGGCCAGGGCGGCCGCCAAGCCGACGGCGCCCAGGGCGCCGAGGCCGAGGACGCTGCGGCGGGTCGGCGAACCGGAATTGAAACTGGCAGTACGGAACATTGCTCACTCCTTTGTGACGTGAAACACGAATGGTGCTGTATTCATGCTCCGGGCACGCACAAGGGACATCAATCTTTTGGTCGTATTGGTAGAAACCAGGCGGCTTCTGGTCATATTGGTCACATACGTACGTACGCAAAAAGGGGCCGCTGGCTGCCTGGTCCCCACGACCGGGCAGCCAGCGGCCCCCTCACGTTTCCCTACTTGGTGTGTCCGGCGCGCTCAGGGAACACCTGGACGATCGACGGGCGGGGTGCGCGGACCTGGCCCCGTGCCGGCGTGGTGCCCGCGGCAACGTAGTCCGGGAAGAAGGACGTGTGCTCGCCGTAGGAACCGTCCTCACCCGGGTGCTGCACCGCCACGTACACCATCGACTCGTCGTCGTGGATGATGGGTCCGCACGTTTCGGCATCGCGGGGGACGGACAGGAACTGCTGAACGTTGCCGCGGTTGTCGCCCTGGAGGCCCACCTTGAACAGGCCGTCGTTGTAGCCGATGGTCGACGGCGCGCCGTCCGTGGAGATCCACAGGTTGCCTTGGGTGTCGAAGGCGAGGTTGTCCGGGCAGGAGATGGGACTGACCTTCTCGGTGGGGAAGCCGCCGAAGTACGTCTGCGGGTTCGTGGCCGGATCCCCGCACAGCATCAGCAGGTTCCAGTTGAACGATGTGGCGGTTTGGTCCCCGCGGCGTTCGGTGATCTCCACAATGTGGCCGTCGCGGTTTGCGGTGCGCGGGTTGGCCTCGTTCGCCGGGGCGTGGGAGCCCACGCCGCGATTGGAATTGTTGGTGCAGGCGACGTACACCTTGCCCGTGCGCGGGCTCGGCTCGACGTCCTCGCAGCGGTCCATCTTGGTCGCCCCCGCCTTGTCCGCGGCCAGGCGCGTGTAGACCAGGACCTCCTCAACGCTCATGCCCGCAATGGCGCTCTTGCCGTTGACCACCAGCGGCAGCCACCGGCCGGCGCCGTCGAACGAGCCGTCGGCCGGGACCTGGCCGGAGCCGTCAATCTCCGACGCCGAGTTCCCGGCGAACTGGGCCACGTATAGGTCGCCCTCGGCCAGGAGCGTCATGTTGTGCGCCTTGTTGTTCTTCTTGTATTTGTTCTTGGAGACGAACTTGTACAGGTAGTCGAAGCGCTCGTCGTCGCCCGAGTAGGCGACCACCTTGCCGTTCTCGGCGATGATGACGTTGGCGCCCTCGTGCTTGAAGCGGCCCATGCTGGTGTGCTTGCGCGGCACGGAGTTCGGGTTTTCGGGGTCGATCTCCACGATGTAGCCAAAGCGGTTGGGTTCGTTGCGGAAGTCCGCGCCGCGGGCGTCAAAGCGGGGGTCCTCGTTTTCCCAGCCCATGGACGTGGCCTTGTTTCCCAGCCCGTAGCGGCGGTCCTCGGCGGAGAGCCCGTTGGTGCGGAAGAAGCCGTTGAAGTTTTCCTCACCGGAGAGGATGGTGCCCCACGGGGTGCTGCCGCCGGCGCAGTTGCCCAGCGTGCCGAACACAAAGCGGCCGTGGGGATCGGCGGCCGTCTTGACCAGTTCCGAGCCGGCCAGCGGGCCGGTGAGCTCGAACCGTGTGTCGACGGTGATGCGGCGGTTCAGCTGGCCGCCGCGGACGTAGTTCCACGGCTGGCCCTTGTGCTCGCGGGTCAGCTCGACAACGGACATGCCCACGGCGTTGCGGAAGATGTTGCGGCGCCGGGCCTTCTCCGCGTCGTCGGCGGGCGCGGCGTCGAACATGATGGCCGGGTTGACGTATTCGTGGTTGCAGACCAGCAGGCCCTTTTTGCCGTTGGGCTGGCGCAGGATTTCCAGGTAGTCGTTGTTGTAGCCGAACTGGCCGGCCTGTGCGCCGGCGCTCTGGTTCGAGAAGTCAAAGTCGGGCGAGTCCGTGAACAGGGGGTCGCCCCAGCGGATGATCGGCTGCCAGCCGTAGCCCTGGGGAACGGTGAAGGCGTCCACTGCCGCGCCCACCGGGGCGATCGGCGCAAAGGGGAGCTTGCCGGACTTGCTGTTGGTCCCGCCGTCGTACTGGTTCGCCCGGACGGGCTGGCCCTGGACCACGACCGCGGCGCTGAGCGCGCCGGCCAGGCCGAACCCCAGCGCCGAGCGGCGCGAGAATTCCGCGGACGCGATGTCCCGGAAGTAGCTGTTGGCGGAGGTGTTGCAGACGGCCTTGGTGCAGGCGTTGTCACATTTGAGATCGCAGGTGACGGCGCTGCGCTTTCCCCGCGTGTGGCCGAGCATGGGCAAAAGCTTCTTCAAATCGTTCATGGCGAACCTTCCTCGATGAGTGCGACGGCAGCCACTGTGGCACGCTCAAGGGAAGATTCGGCCCGGTTCGCTTGGACGGGAGGTTAACCGGAGGCGAACCGCGGGGTCGGCGATGCTCGAGGCCGGATGGGGGCGTTGCGCCGTCGTCCGCGGTGGCGCGCGGGAGGGCGGACCCGCATCGGACGCAGCTGACGCAAACCCGCCCTCGCAAACCCGGTCAGGGCCGGACGGCTACCGCTTTTCCTCGATCTTGACCGTCCAGGAATCGATGTTGGCCGCGCGGACGTCCAGGAAGTACTTGCCCGCCTTTTTGTGCAGGGCCGTAGTGGCCGAGTCCGGCTTGGTGATCATGACCACCGGCATGGCGCCCTCGGTGGCAATATCCTTGCCTTCCGGCTCAAGATACACGGAGGCAATCGCGAAATCCGCGTTGGCGGCCTTGAACTCATAGGTCATCCGCGCCTCGGCACCGGTCAGTTCAAAGACCTGGCCGGCGGTGTTCGCGGTGCCGCTCAAGGACGTGACTTCCGTCCACGTCGCCGCTGCGGGGGCCTTGGCGGCGGGCGCCTCCGCTGCGGGGGCCTTGGCGGCGGGCGCCTCCGCAACCTTCGCGGCGGCCGGCGCCACCACGCTCGAACCGGTCACCGCGGCGGAACTCCCGGCGGCACCGCCGCTGACCGCGCCGATGACCAGCAGCACGGCCGTCACGATCAGGGCCAGCACCTTGTTCTTGGCATAGCCGGCGAGCAGCATGCCCTGCTTGTCGCGCTGCTTGCCGGCAAGCGTGAGGATCAGATCGACCAGCGCCCAAATCCCCAGGCCGCCGAGGGTGACCAGCTTCAGCAGGCCCGTGCCCACCTTGCCAAGGTAGAAACGATCGACGCCGAAGTAGCCGAGGAACAAGGACAGCAGCCAGGTGACCAGGAAGGACTTGGACCCTTCCGGGCCAACCGGGGCCAGCGGGACCTGCTGGGGTGCCGCCGCGTAGGCAGTATGTTTCATGGTGGTTCCTTTCCGGGCATGGCAAGGCTGCCGGCCCGACATGTGGTGGTGGTTGCCGCCGAACGGCGGCACATCGATGGTGCTGGGAAAGGAAGGCGCTACTGCTTTTCCCACGAGCCGCAGCGTGCGGTCTTGAAGTCCTGCCCGGCGGACAGGACCACCGAGGGACGGCCGCCGCCCGGGATGTCGTTGTTGATGATGTCGTCCCCGTTGCTGCCGCTGGCGTAGATGCCCCAGTAGCACGAGGATTCGACGTCGGCCTTGGTCCGGTAGGTCCCGGCGGCGATGTCGACGCCAACCACCCAGGTGCCGTCCCCCACCGTGTTGGCCGCCTTGGTCTTTTCGGCCCCGGTTACGACAGCTTCGCGTTTCTTCAGCGCCTCTTCGGACGCCTTGACCGTGGCCTCATGCTTATCCGCGGCCACCGCCTTGGCATCTGCCGCCGCCTCGCGGGTGGTGATGTCGGCCTGCAGGCCGGCCAGCTGGCCGCTGACGGTTGTCCGATCCGCGGCGATCCGGTCCCGGTCGGCCGCGGCGGTCTTCGCCGTGGCCGCCAGCGCAAGGTATTGGTCGCTGGTGGTGGGATCCGTGACCGCCGTCCCGGTCCATACTCCGCCGCCAAAGAGTACGACGCCGGCGATCACCATTGCGGCCACCTTGCCTTTGCGTCGTTTGCCCGGGACCGTGGCCGTCGCCTTGGCCGGCTTTGCTGCCTTGGCGGGCTTGGCGGGCTTTGACCTCTTGCCTGTAACGGGTGCGGTCGGAGGCCGTGCCGGCGGGGCCGGCGCGTCCGCGGTCGCCCGGACTGAACCGCCGGCAGAAATGGTCCTGGCTGAACCGCCGGACGGAACGGTTGGCGTCCCAAGGGTGGGCCCGGCGTTTGAGGACAGCGACTGTTTGGGCACGTTGTCCGTGGCGCCGGCGTCGCCGGCCTTGGCCTGAGTTGGAACCGCGGGTTCCGGGACTTCGGGGGTATTCATGACTACTCCTGACGATGAATGCGAATCTATTTAGCGGTTTCAACGATCATGTTGAGCCCGTTGTCCGGGTGATAGGTCCAGGAGGCCGTGTAGCCGTCCCATGCGGCTTCCCGAGTGCCGTCGAGGGCCCTCGTGGAGTCGATCCGGGAGTACAGGCTTTCCGGGGCGCCCAGTTCATTGAGGATGCACGCCACGGTGACGATGGATGTCCCGACGGATTTTTCCCCTGCGGTCTTCATCTCCAGGCTCCGGCCCTTGTCCATGACCGTCACACCCTCGGAGCTGTCGGCGGGACAGGCCTTGACGGCGGCCTCGATCCGGTTGGATGCCGAAAGCGCGTCCCCCACGACGCCCAGCATCAGTCMACCCAGCAGCCCGATGATGATCCCGACGACCAGGCCCCCGGCACCGAAGAAGAGGTGCTTCCTGCTGCCCGTGGGCTTTGCGGGCAGCTCCGGCCACGGCGCGTCCGGGCTTGGCGCCAAAGGTTGTGCTGCCGGCGCCGGCCCCACTGTGTGAGGCGGAACGTCCGGGGGCGCTGGAATAGTCATGCTTGCTCCAAGTGATCRAGTGATGTTTTCGAAGCGTGTCAATAGGGTCTGACATTCTTCGGTCCGTAGGCAGTTGCGGGAAGATGTCCCTGGCATGGTCCGGCATCCCGGCTCATGGTTAGAACCGGCCGTCCGTGGACCAGGGCCAAGGCAGCGAGCAGTCGTAGGGAGAGGTTCGCGGTTGGACAGAGGGCGGTTCGACCGGCGCATCTGCCGGCCGGTCGGCGTCGAGGTCTTCAGCCTCCTCGGCCTCGCCCGCCCCCTTCTGGGGTGGATCAACGTGTCCTTCGGATTCATTCATGGTCAATCTCCCCTCGATGGATGCGGCCACCCGCTTACAGGCGGCAGCTCCGGTACCGGCCCGTTCGACAAACCGTCGAGCGGACGGGGAGGCCACCCCCAGCCTGGTCTCCTCGCCCACTCTCCGTGGGCCACGTATCGAAGCTAAGTGATCGATGCGGTCAATTTGGCCGATTGGGCTGATAAGGGGCATTATCAGAGCGTATCGAGCATTGTGGGCCACTGGCCGTAGTCTGGAGCCACCAGCGCTGGCCAGCAGAGAGGAGATCCGCATGAGCGGCACCACCGGCGGGTCCGGCCTGCGGATCACCCTGCGTGACATCGCCCTGCTGGCCAAGGTCCAGCGCCCCGTGGTTTCCATGTGGCGCTCGCGCAGCAGGCACACCGGCACACCGTTCCCGGCCCCCGTAGACGCGGTGGGCACCCAGGAACTATTCGACGCCATCGACATCACCAGCTGGCTCCAGACGACCGCCCGCGGCAACAACCCGCACGCCGCCGAGGACGTGGCCGCGTTCGCCACCCTGCCGGGCCCCGATGCAAAGCGCGCGCACTTCACGGGGCTGACGGCCCTGCTCACATTGCGCTGCCTCACGGACTCGCGCCTTGGCGCGCTGTCCGCCGAGGACCTCCTGGACAGCGCCGACGAGTGCGACCCCGACGACGCCTTCCTTTTCACCGAAATTGCGGCCCTGGGCGGCGAGCTGTCGCCGCTGGCCGCCTACGCCGATCTCCTGACAGACGCCTCGTACACCGCCGAGGCCGCATTTGAGCAGCTCCTCGCCGACCGTTTCCACTCCGGCATGCGCGCCCTGGTCCGCACCACCTTGACCGCCGAGGCGGTCGAGCTGGTCGCCGCGACGGCCATCGAGCTGGCCGCGGGCAGCATCCGCCCGCCCGTCTTCATGGACGACGGCGGCGGCGACTTCCTGCACTCCGTCGCGGACATGCTGGGCGAGGCCGAGCCCGCCGTCTTGTCAGTGGGCAGGAGGGACGACGGTCCCGCCCGTTTGGCCCGCCGCCGGCTCGCGGTCCACGGCGCGCACAAGGAAAACCTGCAGGTGGTTGACGCCGCGCCGGCGGACTTCTTGGCGGGGTTTTCCGTCCGGCTCGCCCAGTTCCCCTCGCCGTCGCTGCCAACCCTTGGAGCTGGTGCCATCTTGACGGCCATCGATAACATCGCCCTGGAGCTCGATGACTCATCCGCCGCCGTGGTTCTTGCGCCCGCCTCGGTGCTGGCGGACTCACTCCCCGGAGTCGACCGCGCCGCGTCCCAGACGCGCGCCGATGTGTTGCGATCGGGGCGGGTCAGGGCCATCGTCCGGCTGCCGCAGGGAATGTTGAAGCCGAAGCCCCGCGAGGCCCAGGCACTGTGGGTGCTTGGGCCGGCCCACCAGGGGGTTCCCATCGCCGACCGCTGGACCATGGTCGCCGACCTCACGGGAGTGCGGCTTTCCGAGGGCATCCGGGCGGACGTGGTTGGTGATCTGGCGGCGTCCATGGGCGGCCTGGAAGAGATCCGGGCCCACTCCTTCCGCTTTGCCCGGCTGGTCCTGACAAGGACCTTGCTGGCTGGGACGGGGGCCCTCACGGCCTCGGCGACGCCGTCAGGGCCGCTGAGCCCGGCGTCCGCCCCCGCAGGGTCGGCCGCGACGGGGCTGCTTGCGGCCGAACAGCTGCGGGACTCCCTGAACGCTTCGAAGCGGAACCACTTGTCCATCGAGTTGGCCCCGGGGTCGCATCCGGCCATGGCGCCGGCAACCATTGAATCCCTATTGGCGGCCGGCGCGCTGAAGTACCTGCCGGGCCACCGGCTGGCCGGATCCAGCCTTGGCACCAGGTCCACGGCCGGTGCGCAGTTCACCGTCATCGGGGTGGAAGAATTGACCGGTATCAGCGTCACCGGCAGCCGCCGGATCGACCAGTTGGACTTCGTCCGGAATTATCCCCGGGGCCGGCTGACGGAGCCCGGCGACGTCATCTTCGCAACCGGAGCGCAACTTTCGGCCATGGTCGATGAGGAGGGGGCCGCCGTCGTACTGTATCCGGCGCGGATCCTGCGGATCAGCACCGCGGATCCCGGCGGCTTGGTTCCGGCAATGCTGGTGCACGACATTCGGCAGTCGCCGGCCGGGAACTGGCGGCACTGGCGGGTGCGCAGGATTGGCCGCGACGCCGGCGCCGCACTGCAGCGGGCGCTCACGGCGGTGGCGGTCGAGCGTGGGAGGGTCGCGGTACGGTTGCAGCGGCTGGATGCGCTGTCCGGGGCGCTGATGGACGGTGCCGCGGACGGCAGTATTGAGGTTTTGGAATTGGGCACGACGACGGAGGGAACCAGCTAGTGGCTGCGAAAAAGGCGAAGGTGGATGCGCTGCCGTCCACCATGAAGGAACTGAAGGACACGCTGTGGAAGGCCGCGGACAAGTTGCGTGGTTCCATGGATGCCTCCCAGTACAAGGACGTCATCCTGGGGCTGGTGTTCCTGAAGTACGTCTCGGATGCCTTTGCCGAGCGTCGCGGGCAGATCGTCACCGAGCTGGCGGCGGACGGGCTCAATGAGGACCAGATCGGCCAGCTCATCGACGACGTTGACGAGTACACCGGCCGCGGCGTGTTTTGGGTGCCGGAGCGGGCCCGGTGGACGTATTTGGCGCAGCACGCCAAGGGCAAGCAGGCCTCGCTGGATGAGCACGCCAAGACCGTTGGCGAGCTGATTGACGACGCCATGGCGTACGTCATGGGCGCGAACCCAACGCTGGCGGCCACGCTCCCGATGATCTTCAACCGGGACAACATTGACCAGCGCCGCCTGGGCGAGCTGCTGGACCTGTTCAACTCCGCCAAGTTCACCGGCGAGGGCGCCACGAAGGCGCGCGACCTCCTCGGCGAGGTGTACGAGTACTTCCTGGAGAAGTTTGCCCGCGCCGAGGGCAAGCGGGGCGGCGAGTTCTACACGCCGGCCGGCGTGGTGCGCGTGCTTGTGGGGGTGTTGGAGCCGACGCACGGACGCGTCTACGATCCCTGCTGCGGCTCGGGCGGCATGTTCGTGCAGGCCGAGAAGTTCCTGGCCGCGCACCACAAGGAGGGCTCGGAGATTTCGGTCTACGGGCAGGAGTTGAACGAGCGCACGTGGCGGATGGCGAAGATGAACCTGGCCATCCACGGCTTGAACGGGAACCTGGCGGCGCGCTGGGGCGACACCTTCGCGCGCGACCAGCACCCGGATCTGCAGGCCGATTTCGTCATGGCGAACCCACCGTTCAACATCAAGGACTGGGCCCGCTCCGAGTCCGACCCGCGCTGGAGGTATGGCGTCCCTCCTGCCGGAAACGCCAACTATGCGTGGATCCAGCACATCATTTCCAAGCTGGCGCCGGGCGGTTCGGCCGGCGTGGTGATGGCGAACGGCTCCATGTCCTCAAACTCCGGCGGCGAGGGCGACATCCGCGCGCAGCTGGTGGAGGCCGACCTGGTCTCCTGCATGATCGCCCTGCCCACCCAGCTGTTCCGCTCCACCGGCATCCCGGTGTGCACCTGGTTCTTCGCGAAGGACAAGACCGCGGGTGCCCACGGTTCGGTGGACCGCACGGGGCAGGTGCTGTTCATCGACGCCCGGAACCTGGGCCACATGGTGGACCGCGCCGAGCGTGCGTTGTCCGACGAGGACATTGCACTCATTGCCGGCACCTTCCACGCCTGGCGGGGCTCGGCGTCCGTCGAGCCGTCGCCGGTGGGCGAGCCCGCCGAGAACTACGCCGACATCCCGGGCTTCTGCTACTCCGCCACTCTTGCTGAGATTAAGGCCGCCGATTACGCCCTCACCCCCGGCCGCTACGTTGGTGCGGCCGACGTCGAGGACGACGGCGAGCCGATCGAGGACAAGATCGTCCGCCTGTCCGCGGAGCTGTTCGCCCAGTTCGACGAGTCCGACCGGCTGGCGGCTGTGGTGCGCGAGCAGTTGGGGAGGGTTTCATGAGCGAATCGGTAGTCAGATTCAATGACGCTCCACTGCAAATAATCGACGGTGACCGGGGCAAGAATTATCCGAACGGCAGCGATTTCTCTCAAAATAGTGATTGCCTATTTCTAAGCGCTCGAAATGTGACAAAAACTGGGTATCAATTCGATGAGACTTCTTTCATTTCGGCTGAAAAAGATGCCCAGCTTCGCAATGGCAAGCTTCGTCGAGGCGACCTCGTTTTGACTACTCGGGGTACGGTTGGCAACGTCGCCTACTTCGACAAGAACGTTCCATTCGAGCATATGAGAATAAACTCCGGAATGGTCATACTGAGGACGGATGAATCGCGGCTAGACTCTCGCTTTCTCCTTTACTTCTTGCAATCCCAGTCATTTTCCGATCAGGTGGATGCTCTTACGTCAGGGAGCGCACAACCTCAGCTGCCAATTCGTGATTTGAACAATGCAAAACTTCCAATGCCAAACTTAGATACGCAACAATCTATCGCAGAAGTCTTGGGCGCCCTCGACGACAAGATCGCCGCCAACACCAAACTCGCTGCGACCGCTACTAATCTAGTTCGCGCAGAATTCCAGAGCCTAATGAAATCTGCCGATAAGAGGGCTACGATCGGCGAGGTCCTGTCGTTGGAGTACGGAAAGTCACTTGCTGCTTCCAAACGGGTCCCGGGAGAAGTTGATGTCTTCGGTAGCGGAGGAATTGTCGGTAGGCACGACACGGCATTGCTGACAGGGCCCGGCGTCATAGTAGGCCGAAAGGGAACTGCTGGCGCAGTTCACTGGTCGGCGGGGCCGTACTTCCCAATTGACACGACTTATTATGTTGTCCCCCGTTCCGAGGACGTCAGCTACCTGTTTGCTTACTTTCTACTTAAGTCCATTCGCTTAGATGAAATGAATTCCGACTCGGCCGTGCCAGGGCTCAACAGAAACGAAGCACACGCCGCGAAGGTTAAGCTGCCCAATTCCGCAAAACTTCAATCGTTCACGTCATCGATGGATCCGATATTTCAGCTCTCAAATCAATCCGAAAGAGAAAACGCCATACTGGCCGCAACCCGCGACGCACTCCTCCCCCAGTTGATGTCCGGTAAGCTCCGCGTCAAGGAAGCCGAAGCGCTCGTCTCACTGGCGGTCTGACTCTGGTAGTTCAGCCGTTATGAGGGTGCTATCGGGAGATCCGGGTAGGCCACCCGCAACCCGGGCGCCGAGGCAGGTTCGGGCCTCGCCGGCACGGCCATTGGCTCTCCGGACGGCGAGACCGGCGCCTCGGCGGAACATCAGGTGGCGCCGGTCCATGTCGTTGAATCAATCGGAAGAGGCGGACCGCACCCCATCAACGATCAGCACCACCCATCTTGCGGCACTGATCAATTCCACGCTGCGGGGCCCGACGCCCGAGGCTATTGACGCCCATGGTCAGTGGGCGCGGTGCTTGCGCCCCCCATAGATGGCAATAACACTCATGATCACGGTCAGGACGATCATGCCCAGACCTATATAGCCAAGCGCCAACGTGTTCATGACCCATCCTTCGCCCGATGCCGGCATGCCAGCCGGCCGGCGAACGATTCCCTGGAACTGCTCTTTGACGCCCGCCTACCTCCATCATGCACCTGCCGGCCGAATGTCTCTAGGGCTGCACTGGCTGTAGCTCGCAGGGTCGGTTACTGCGTGCCGAACGCCGCCGCGCTGTCCTGGAGCTTTTCCCGGTAGGCATCCCACCACGCCCGGTCGCCCGGTGGCAGGTTGTCATTGTCCCGGCGCAGCCCTGCCGCGCCATCGATCAGTTCCCGGACGACGTCGGCATGCCCGGCGTGCCTGTGGGTTTCGGCGATCACGTGGACCAGGACCTGGTGCAGCGTGACCTGCCGTCGCTCCGGGGGCCACCACGCGACCTGGCCCGGCGCGTCCACGCCAAGGGCCGCGATGGTGTCGTCGGAATGCGCCCACGCCCGCCGGTACAGGGCCGTGATTGACTCGCGGGACTCCTCCCGGGTGGCCCACATGTCGGCATTGGCCTCGGCGTCGTCCTCCAGCCAGGGCGGCTGCGCAGAGAAGGGGCGGCCAAAAGTCTCTCCAAAGTAGCCGATTTCCACGCCGGCAAGGTGCTTGACGAGTCCGAGCAGGTTGGTGCCGGACGGCACGAGCGGACGCCGGATGTGGTAGTCGGAGAGCCCTTCGAGTTTCCACACAATGGCCTCCCGGCCGCTCTGGAGGTAGCGCTGCAGATCGGCCTTTGGATTCGTTTCGCCCATGCCTGAGCCTTGCAGAGATCCACCGCGCGGCGCAAGGGCCGGGCCGTCGCGAGCAGGGCTCCCACCCCGAGCGCCGAGTGGCATGATTGGACCCATGAACCGGCCCCCCGGGGCGGCCGCGGTCCCCCCGCCGCCGCCCCCGCACGGGATTCGCGCGCTGTTCAGCGTCAAGGACGCCCCGAGCCGCTGGCCGATCGGGCTGCGGGCGGCGATCTGCGCCGGGGCACCGCTGATCGCCGGCTGGCTCACCGGGCAGACCGTCGCCGGCTTGATGGCCAGCCTCGGCGCCTTCACATCCCTCTACGGCAGCGGCCGGCCGTACCTTAACCGGGCCCGGTACCTGGCGCTGATCGCGCTTTCCTTCGCGGGCGCCGTCGCCCTCGGCATGACCGTGGAAACCATCCCGCTGCTGATCGTGCCCACCGTCACGCTGATGGCCATGGCAACCACCTATGTCTGCAGCGCCCTCCGCGTGGACGGCCCGGGGGCCTACATGTTCACGTTGACCTGTGCCGCCGGGACCGCACTGCCCACGGCGGGGCTGGCTCCCTGGCATGCCGGCCTGCTGGTGCTTTCGGGCGGGGCCTTCGCCTGGGTGGTGCACATGGTGCCGGCGCTCTTCCGGCCGCGCGGCCCCGAAAAGCACGCCGTGGCCGCAGCCGGCCGGGCCGTCGCCGCCTACGCCGTGGTGGCCGGCACGGCACGCCGGCACGGCGCCCGGCACCGGGCCGCCCTGGCCTTGAACGCCGCGTGGGCCACCCTGGTGACCCACCAGCCGGCCCACATGTGGCAGGGGGCAACCCTGAGGGGCCTGCGGGGAATCAACAGGCAGTTGCACCTGCTGTTTGCCGAGACCGTGCGGACCGCCCGGAACGGGGATTCAGCGGATCCGGCCATTGCGGACGCGGCAGTCCGGCTGGCCTTTGCCGCGGCGCACGCACCCCCCTCGACCTCGGCCGGGGAGTCCATCCCGCTGGGCGCGCCGGGCCCCTGGGAAGCGCTGCGGGACGGGCTGCGGCCCGGCTCGATGTCGCAGCTGGTGGTCTTGCGCGTGGGCGTGGCCGCGCTCATTGCCGGCCTTGCCGCGGGTCTGCTGGGCCTGGAGCGGGCCTATTGGGCCGTGGCCGCCGCCGTGCTGATCCTTCACATGGGCATGGACTGGATCCGTACACTCCAACGAGGCGCCGAGCGGCTGGTGGGCACCTGGGTGGGGCTTCTCCTGGCGGGAGCGGTGCTGGCCGGGCACCCCCAGGGGCTGTGGCTGGCGCTGCTGATCATGGTGGTTCAGTTCACCATCGAGGTCACCGTGATGCGCAACTACGCGCTGGCGGCCGTGTTCATCACCACTGCGGCCATCACCATCTCCTCCGGCGGGCAGAAGGTCGCCGACATCCCGGGCCTCCTGCTGGCCCGCGGCGTGGACACCACCATCGGCTGCGGCATCGCGCTGCTCGTCTTTGCGGTCCTGACCCCGCGGGCCACGCTGACCCGCATCCCCGAGGCGCTGACGGCCGTTCTGGAGGCCACCGGCGCCGTGGTGAACGTCCTGGCCGACGGCGCCGCCGACACCCGGCCGGCACATCTGGCTCGGCGCAAACTGCAGGCGGCGGCGTTCACGCTCGGCGAAGCCCACGCCACCGCCGTGGGCGGCTCGGCGGCCCAGCGCCTCGCGGCCGAGCGGTCCTGGCCCGCCGTCTCAGCAGCCCAGGGCCTGGCCTACTGCGTCCTGTCCACGTGCTGGATGCTCGAACGCGGCGATGCCGGAATGGCCGGCGACGTCACCAAGGCCCTCGGCCCGGCCGCTGGCGGGCTGGCCGCCGTGCATGAGGCCCTCGAAATCCTGACAACGGCCATCCGGACCGGGGCGCCGCCGTCGCCCCTGCCGCAACTGCCCCGGTTCCTCCGGCAGGAAGCGGCCATCCTGCACGAGTCCCTTCCCCTGGGGACGCCACCTAACGCCACCTGACCACGGAGACGACGCAGACGGCGGGCGCCCCGGGTCAGGCTCRGTTGCCGAACGCCGGCGGGGCCACCACGTCCGGCCGCGCATCCTCCTCGGCCTGAGGCCGCTGGGACGGGACGGTGAGGATGATGGAGGCGATGGCCACCAGCACCATGAACACGTTGAACAGCAGGCCCACGGCGCCGCCAAAGCGCAGCGCCACATTGTCCTGGCGGCCCATGAAAAGCCCCCAGGACTGGATCAGCTGCGGGTCCACGGACTGCGCCGCCACATAGAGGGCCGCGGAGATGGCCACACCAATGGCGTTGCCCAGCGAGGAGGCCATCTTGTAGATGCCGGAGGCCGCGCCGACCTGGTTGTCGGGAACGTTGGAAAGCGCCGCGTCCGTGGACGGGGTGGCGTAGAAACCCAGCCCGATTCCGAACAGGGTGAACCCGATGACGGACAGCACGATGTACTGGCCGATCAGCAGGAACGTCATGGAGCACATGAGGATGCCTGCGCCGGTAATGATGCTGCCCCACAGCATGGGCTTCTTGGGCCCGTACCGCTGCAGCAGCTTTTCCCCGACGCGGATGGTGGCCAGGATGGCGATCAGGTATCCGAGCGTCAACAGCCCCGACTGCAGCGAGGTCATGCCGGCCGCCACCTGGACCAGGCCCAGGGAGACGATCAGCGTGCCGGCCGCGCCGTTGAGCAGGAAGTTGGACAACGTGGCGCCGGTGAAGGTGCCGTTCCGGAACAGTTTCAGGTCCACGAACGCCGTGCGTTTGCTGGTCTCGATCTGCAAGAAGGCCAGGCCGAACACCGCAAAGAAGGCCAGCAGCACGATCCCCGTCCAGCTGAGCCAGCCAATCTGGGGACCCTGGGAGATGTAGACGTTGATGGCCACGAGCATGACGATGAAGCAGACCAGCCCGCTCCAGTCGAAGTGGCGGGCCGGCGCGCCGGGCTCCACCGCGGCCTGGGATTCGGGGGTGCCGCGGACCAGGACCAGGGCCACGACGGACAGCACAATGGAGATCCAGAAGATGGAGCGCCAGCCCAGGAACGACGACGCCATCAGCCCGCCGAAGAGCGAGCAAAAGCCGGACCCGCCCCAGGAGCCGATGGACCAGAAGGACAGCGCCCGCTGCCGGTCCTTCCCCTGGTAGTAGGTCTTGATCAGCGCCATCGTGGAGGGCATGATGCACGCGGCGGACAGGCCCTGGACAATGCGCCCGCCCAGCAGCATGGCGGAGGTCAGCGCCCCGGCGTTCTCCGGCGTGAGGGCGATCAGCAGGGAGCCGACAATGCTCAGCACAATGCCGGCGTTCATGATCTTCACTCGGCCGATGCGGTCGGCCAGGCCGCCGGCCACCACGATGAAGATCCCGGAGAACAGCGAGGTCACGGACACGGCCAGGTTGCCCACGGTCCGCTCGATGCCCAGCCCGCCCTGGATCCCCGGGATGACGTTGAGCAGGGTCTGGGCGAACAGCCAGAAGTTGATGACGGCCAGGACAATGCCCAACAGCCACCTGTCGGTGGGCTTCCAGTCGGTCCGGACGACGGGGGCGGCGGATGCTGTGCTCACGGCGCTCACTCTCCCTGGGCAAGGTAGGCGAATGCGGCCACGACGTGCGCCTGCGTGGCCATCCCCAGCGTCGGGTCGATGGCCGGGGCGAAGAACGGCGAGTGGTTCGCCGGGATGTCCTGCGCCACCGTGCCGCTCGCCACGGCCTTGCGGTATACCTCCGACGGGACGGATCCGACGGTCCAGTACGCGTAGGGCACCCCGAACGCGTCCGGCAGGCGGCTGAAGTCCTCGGACGCCGTCACCGGGCTGGCCTGGTAGACCGCGCCGGCCCCGAAGTGGGCGGTGAAGGCGTCGGTGACCCGCGCGTTCACGTCGGCGTCGTTGGCGGTCAGCGGGTACTGGTCGTAGTACTCAAATTCGGGTTCCCTGGGCGAACCGGCAGCGGCGCATTCGCCGCGCACAATCCGCTCAATCGAGGCGATGACCCGGCCTCGCAGTTCCATGTCGTAGGTGCGCACGTTCAGCAGCAGGACCGCCCGGTCCGGGATGATGTTGGACTTGGTGCCGGCGTTGGAGGCGCCCACCGTGACCACGGCGAACTCCCCCGGCGTGGTCTCGCGCGAGACGATCGTCTGCAGCCGGAGCACGATCGAGGCGGCGAGCACCACGGGGTCCACGGAGTTGTGCGGCATGGACCCGTGCGCGCCGCGGCCGTGGACGGTGATCCGGACCGAGTCGCCGGCCGAGAGGATCGGCCCGGCCGTGGTGCCGATGGTGCCGGCCTCGGTGGCCATGACGTGCTGGGCCAGCGCCACATCCGGCCGGGGCACCTTGGCGACCAGTCCGTCGTCGAGCATGGCGCGGGCACCGGCGGCGGTCTCCTCGGCCGGCTGAAACAAGGCGATGTACGTCCCGGACCAGGCGCCGCGCTGATCGGCAAGCAGCTTGGCGGCGCCCAGGAGGGCGGTGATGTGCATGTCGTGGCCGCAGGCGTGCATGACGCCCACCGTGCTGCCGTCGGCGTCAACGCCCGTGGCCGTGGACGCGTAGTCCAGGCCGGTGGCCTCGGTGACCGGCAGGGCGTCGATGTCGGCGCGGGCCAGCACGCACGCGCCGGGCCCGTTCTCCAGGACACCGACGACGCCGGTGCCCCCGATGCGCTGGACGGCGTACCCCCAGGGGGTGAGCCTGTCCTCGATGGCCTGCGCCGTGGCAAACTCCTGCAAGCTCAGCTCGGGATGCCGGTGCAGCTCCTTATATAGTTCGCGCTGCCATTCCAGCGCCCGGTCCAGGGAGTCGAGGACCATCTTGACCTCCGGCATGGATCCACCTCACTACTGGGCCGGACCGGGCACGCCTTGCGGCGGCTCGGCAACGGCGGCTTTTTGGGGCGTTCGCCTCAGCGCATGCAACGTCAAAGCCACGGAACAGGTCCGCGATTGCAACGCTAGTGGGCGCCGGAAGCTGTGTCCAGAACAAAAACACGGGCGCTGATAACCGCCCATAACGGTCCGCATCGCCCTGGAGAACAAGGCTGCTGGTAGCGTCGGGAACAATCACAGTCCCGCCCGCGGAGGAGAACATCATGACCCTGGCAGCCACCGGCTTTTCCGAAGCCGACTGGGAGGGCCAGGCCCTCGAGCAGCTCGGCGAGCTGGGCTGGCGACCACGGCACGGGGAGGACATCGCCCCGGGCACCGACGAACGCGAGTCATGGGCGGAACTGTTGATCCGGCGTCGTCTGCTCAACGCCCTGCGCAAGTTCAACCCCACCGTGCCCGAGCAGTATCTTCGCCAGGCCGTCGCGGAGATCTCCTCCCCCAAATCCAACGACGCCCTCACCGAGAACTTTCGCATTCACAAATACCTGGTGGACGGCTACCGGCTCAGCTACATCGACGCGGACGGCTCCGAGCGGAATCCCACCATCCGGCTCATCAGCACCGTCGCCGACGACAACGACTGGCTCGCCGTCAACCAGGTGACACTGGTGAGCCGGGAGCACACCCGGCGCTTCGACGTCGTGCTCTATCTCAACGGCATGCCGGTCAGCGCGATCGAGCTGAAGAAGGCCGGCAGCGCGTCGGCGGACGTGGCCGCCGCGCACGCCCAGTTGCAAACCTACCTGCGCGAGTTCCCCATGGCGTTCCGCTTCAGCGTTTTCAACCTGGTCTCCGACGGCATCATCGCCAAGTACGGCACCGCGTTCACGCCGCTGAACCATTTCTCGCCGTGGAACGTCGACGACGACGGTGCGCCCGTCCCGCCGGCCGCCATGCTCGACGGCGATGCGCTCACGGCCCTGGACACGGCGCTCGACGGGCTGTACAACCAGGAGCGGTTCCTGCAGCTGCTGACCTCCTTCACGGCCTTCGACGCGGGTGCGGACGGCCTCGCCAAGCGCATCGCCAAGCCGCACCAGTACTTTGCCGTGACCAAGGCCGTGGGCAGCACCATCGAGGCCGTGCGGCTCAACGGCAAGGCCGGTGTCGTCTGGCACACGCAGGGCTCGGGCAAGTCCATGGAAATGGAGCTCTACACGAACCAGGTGATGCGCCGGCCCGAGCTGCGCAACCCGACCGTGGTGGTCATCACCGACCGCAACGAACTCGACGGGCAGCTGTATGAGAGCTTCGCCCGGAGCCAGCTGCTGCCCGAGGCGCCGCGGCAGATACGCAAGCGGTCCCAGCTGCGCGAGGAGCTGACCAATCGGATCACCGGCGGGATCTACTTCACCACGCTGCAGAAGTTTGGCCGCAGCCAGGGAGAGAAGGACGCCGGCTTTGACCATCCGCTACTCACCGACCGGCGCAACATCATCGTGGTGGTGGACGAGGCGCACCGCAGCCACTACGACGGCCTCAACGGCTACGCGCGGCACTTGCGCGACGCCCTGCCCCACGCCACGCTCATCGCGTTCACCGGCACGCCCATCTCCTTCGCGGACCGCAACACCCGCGACGTATTCGGCGGCTACATCGACATTTACGACCTCTCCCGGGCGGTGGAGGACGGGGCAACGGTTCCGGTGTACTTTGAGCCGCGGCTGATCAAGGTGGGCCTGGCCGAGGGCGTTTCGGAGGAGACCCTCGACGAGTCGGCCGACGAGGTCACACTGGGCCTGGACGAGACCGAACGGGCGCGCATCGAGGCGAGCGTCGCCGTCGTCAATGCCGTCTACGGGGCGCCCGAGCGCATTGCCGCCCTGGCGCGGGATCTGGTGACGCACTGGGAAAACCGCAGCCGGCAGCTGGCCAACGTCATCGAGGCGCCCGGCAAGGCCATGATCGTGGGCGGGACGCGGGAGATCTGCGCGAAGCTGTATGCGGCCATTGTGGCGCTGCGGCCGGGCTGGCATGCCGACGAGCTGGACCGCGGCAGGATCAAGGTGGTGTACTCGGGGACGGCCGCCGACCAGCCGCCGGTGTCCGAACATGTGCGCCGGGATTCCCAAAACGCCGTCATCAAGGAGCGGCTCAAGGACGTGGACGATGAGCTGGAGCTGGTGATCGTCAAGGACATGATGCTCACCGGCTACGACTCCCCGCCGCTGCACACCCTCTACCTGGACCGCCCGCTCAAGGGCGCCCTCCTCATGCAGACCCTGGCCCGGGTGAACCGCACCTTCCGCGGCAAGGAGGACGGGCTGCTGGTGGCTTATGCCCCGCTCGCGGAGAACCTGACGAACGCACTGGTGGAGTACTCGGATTCGGACCGCGCCAAGAAGCCCGCGGGCCGGAACATCGACGAGGCCGTTTCCATGGTGCACGAGCTCGTGGACCGGCTGCGCGAGGTGCTGGCGGGCTTCGACTGGCATGCCGTGCTTATGCAGGGCGGGCCCAAGGCGTTTGTCAACGCCTGCTGGGGTGCCGTGAACTACCTGCGCGACCCGCTCACGCCCGGGAACGCCGTCGTGCCTGGTCTTTCTGGTACGGACGACGCCGGCGAGGAGACGTTGGCGCTGCGGTACCGTCGTGAATCGTCCCGGCTGGCACGCGCGTGGGCCCTGTGTTCGGGCACCGATGTCCTGGTTCACCTGCGACCGGAAATCGCCGTCTACGAGGAAATCCGCATCTACATGGCAAAGCTGGACGCCGATGAGCGCCAGTCCCGCGGGGAACCGATCCCGGACGAGATCCAGCGCATGCTGGGCCAGCTGATTGCCCGCGCGACCGCCACCGGCGAGGTGCTGGACATTTACGAGGCGGCGGGGATGCCGAAGCCGTCGCTGGGAGACCTGACCCCGGAATTCATCGCGAAGACCCAAAAGGCCCGCAACCCGCAGCTGGCCATTGAGGCGTTGCGAAAGCTCATCTCCGAGGAGTCGGCCCGGACCACGGCGAACAATCCGATCCGTGCCCGCGCATTTTCCGAGCGGATCACCGAGCTGATGAAGAAGTACACCAACCAGCAACTGACCTCCGCCGAGGTCATCGCCGAGCTCGTGGAGCTGGCTCGGGAAGTGGCCCAGGAGGCCAATCGCGGCAAGAAGTTCACGCCCCCGCTGAACTCCGATGAGCTCGCCTTTTACGACGCCGTGGCACAGAACGAGTCCGCCGTCGAAGTCCAAGGCCAAGGCGTCCTGGCGGAGATTGCCCGGCAGCTGGTGGCGGTGATGCGTCGAGACGTGCGGACCGACTGGACGGTGCGCGAGGACGTGAAGGCCAAGCTGCGCTCCTCCATCAAGCGGCTGCTGGTGCGCAACGGCTACCCGCCGGACAAGCAGCCGGCCGCGATCAAGCTGGTCATGGAGCAGATGGAGTCGATGGCGCCGCGGTACGCGCAGGAACGGACCGTGTGAACGGAGTCCGTGCGGACGCCTCTGCGGAGCACGGCCGAGCCTAGGCGAATGAACTTTTGTCGGCGCTTGCGAATACCATGTTCATGGAACCGAGCTACGCCCTATGGAGCGCCCCAGTGGACTATTTTTCGATCAACTCGCTGCGTGAGAACCACGCAGGATGGTCGCTGCTGCGAGCCCAAAACGCCCCGCTGGCGCTGACGTTCTTCATGACCGCGTTCACCGAACCCAACGAGCGCAACCTTGGCCGCCAAGTCCTGGTCGACGTCCTGGACGACGTCCTCTTCACCCTGCGGGACTCCCTCGGCGAGGACAAGTTTCCGCGCTCCGCCGGCGAGTACCTTGACGACTGGGCCGAGCCGGACAAGGCGTGGCTGAGGAAGTTCTACACGGACACCCGGGACGAACCCGTCTACGACCTCACCGCCGCGACCGAGGACGTAATCCGGTGGGTCGAGTCCCTGCGCGGCCGCGACTTCGTCCCCACCCAGTCGCGCCTATCCAGCATCTACAACCTGCTCAAGACCCTGGTCCACGGCTCCGAAACGGATCCCGAGGCCCGGCTGGCGGAACTGCAGCGCCAGCGCGAGGACATCGACGCGCAGATGGAACAGATCCGCTCCGGGGAGATCCCCGTCATGAGCGGTCCCGAAGCGGTGGACCACTTCCACCAGCTCACCACCTCGGCCAAGGACCTCCTCGCCGATTTCCGGGAGGTTGAGGCGAATTTCCGCAAGCTGGACCGCAACCTCCGCGAGCAAATCGCCATGTGGGAGGGCGGCCAGGGTGACCTGCTGGAGTCGATCTTCTCCTCCCAGGCGGACATCAGCGGCTCTCTGCAGGGCCGGACGTTCCAGGGTTTCTGGGACTATCTGATGTCCCCGCAGCTGCGCACCGAATTGCACGAGTTGCTCGAACGCGCCACCCGGATCGAAGCACTTGCCCAACAGGACGGCCTGCACTCGATCACCTCGATGCAAAAGGACTGGCTTCCCGCCGTCGAGCAGACCCAGGCCACCGTCCGCCAGCTGTCCGCGCAAATCCGGCGACTGCTCGACGACAAGGTCTTCGTGGAAAACAAACGCATCATGCGCCTGATCCGCAACATCGAGTCGAGCGCCGTCGCCGTCCGGGACACGCCCCCGTCGGGCCCGTTTGCCGAGCTGCCCGACCACGACGTCTCCGTCGCCCTCCCCTTCGAGCGCCCGCTTTACGAACCCAGCCGGCAGATGGCCATCAACGACGCCGTCTTCGTCGCCGAGGACCTCGACGTCGACGCCGGGGCGCTCTTTGACCAATTCCATGTGGACCCGCAGCGGCTCGAGGGCAACATCGACGCCGTGCTGGCTGACGCCGCGCAGGCCACGCTGGCGGACATCACCGACGCCTACCCGCTGAGCCAAGGCCTGGCCGAGCTCGTCACCTACTTCCAGCTGGCGACGGAGTCCACGTGGGCCACCATCAACTCGGACCGCTCGCAAACACTGTCCTGGACCCTGCCGGACGGCAGCCTGCGCGAGGCAACCGTCGACCAAATCATCTTCGTGAGGCCAACATGAGCGAAACTCCCCTCGAGACAAAGACCCCGGACGGCCTGCCCCTGGTCGTCACCAAACTGTTCAAGGGCGTCGTCTACCGCGAGGCTGACGAAAAGCTCTGGCAGCGGCTCATGGAACTCTCCGCGCAGGCCCGTGACTACGTTGCGGTGCTTGGCCTTGAACTCGTCCTGGACGACACCGAGGGCCACGCATTCCTGCGCTCCAGCCCGGACGCCGACGCGGACCTGCCCCGGCTCATCCCCCGCCGCCAGCTGACCTTCCACGTCAGCCTGCTGCTGGCCCTGCTCCGCGCCCGGCTGGCCGAATTCGACCAGCAAAACAGCGAAACCCGGCTGATCATGACCGCCGAGCAGATCCGGGAAATGGTCTCCGTCTTCCTGCCCGAATCCAGCAATGAAGCCCGCGTCCTGGACCAGCTCGCCACAAACATCAAAAAGGTGGCCGAGCTCGGATTCCTGCGCAAGCTCCGCGGCCAGGACCAGACCTATGAGGTGGCCAGGATACTCAAGGCCTTTGTGGACGCGCAGTGGCTGGAGGAGTTCGATGCCCGCCTGGCCGACTACCGTTCCGCCCTTGCCGGGGACAAGACAGCAGGGGAGACGGCATGAGCGCACAGCCAGGGCTGTTCAGCCTGGATGATTTGATCGAGGACGACGCCGGAACCCGCCCGGGCTTTCGGTTGCACCGGCTGGAGCTGCTGAATTGGGGCACGTTCAACAAGGATGTGCGCACGTTCCGGCTCGACGGCGAAAACAGCCTGCTCACCGGCGACATCGGCTCCGGCAAGTCCACCATCGTGGACGCCATCACAACGCTGTTACTGCCCGCCAACCGGATCGAATACAACAAGGCCGCCGGGGCGCAGAAAAAGGAACGCAGCCTCATGTCCTATGTGCGCGGCTTCCACAAGAGCGCGCGCAGCGGCCTTGGAGACACGTCCAAACCCGTGGCGCTCCGCGGACCAGGCACATTCACCGTGGTATTGGGCGTCTTCCATAATGCCGCCCTGGGCAAGTCCCTCACGCTGGCCATCACGCTTTGGGCCACGCAGGAGGCCGGCCAGCCTGCCCGCTTCTATTCGATCGCCGCGGGCGAGCAATCGATCAAGGGCGACTTCTCCAACTTCGGCACCGACCTGGCCAAGCTGAAGCGGCGGCTGCGGGCCGACGACGTCGCCGTTTTCGATGTGTTTGAAAAGTACGCGGCCGCGTTCAAGCGCCATTTCGGCATCGGCTCGGCCCAGGCCATGGATCTGTTCCACCGCACCGTCTCCATGAAGCAGGTGGAAAACATCACCCACTTTGTGCGCACCAACATGCTGGAGGAGGACGATGTCGAAGCGCGCATCAAGAACCTGCTGCGGCACTTCGATGACCTGAGGAAGGCCCACGACGCGGTGCTGCGGGCAAAGGACCAGATCCGGATGCTTGAGCCCATCCGGGACAACGCCGCCCGCCACGCCGCCCTGACCGGGGACTACGACCGTGCCCACGGGCAGCGCGAACAGCTCTCGCCCTGGTTCACGACGCAAAAGTTGCAGCTCAGCGAGGCACACCTGCAGGAGCTGGAGCGCACCGCGGCCCGGGTGGCCCAGGAGCAAACCACGCTCACCGCGGACGTCGGGCGGCTGGGACGGGAGCTCGCCGATCTCCGCGACGACATCCGCAACAGCGGCGGCGGGAGGATCGCGGCCATCGAGGCCGACCTTGCCCGCCTGGCCAACGAGTCGGCCGCCCAGCGCACGAGCTATGAATCCTATTCGCAGGCGGCCACCGACCTTGGCCTGTTCGAGCCGGCGGACCAGGTGGTCTTCGACGCAAACGCCGCCGCCCTGCCCGGCGTCGAGAAGGAACTGGCCGCCGACAACGTCGCGCTGCAGGGCCGGCGCACCGCCCTTGACCGGCAGCGCTCCGAGGCCGCCGACCTGGCCCGGGACCATGCGGAAGAGCTGAAGAGCCTGCTGAACCGGCAAAACCTGCTCCCCGGGTGGCTGATCGCCCTGCGCAGGAGGCTGTGCGAGGGCACGGGCATCGCGGAAAATGAGCTGCCGTTCGCGGGGGAGCTGATCCGGGTGCGTGACGGCGAATCCGCGTGGGAGGGCGCGGCCGAGCGGACCCTGCACGGCTTTGCCCTGTCCCTGTTGGTGACGGGAGAGCACTATCCGGCCGTCAGCGACTGGGTCGACGCCAACAACCTGCGCGCCCGGCTCGTCTACCTCCGGGTGGGTGACGCCGCGACGCCCCGCGCGGCAGCTCCGGACACCCTGGCCGGCAAGATCGCCATCAAGCCGGGCACGCCGCTACGCGAATTCCTGCTGGGCGAGCTCGGCCGCCGCTTTGACCAGCAGTGTTGCCAGACCATGGCCGAATTCCGCCGCCACCCGAAGGCGCTGACCCTCAACGGCCAGCTTAAGGGCGGTGGCGGACGCCACGAAAAGGACGATCGCAAGGCGCTCACCGACCGCTCCAGCTTCGTCCTCGGCTGGAACAACCACGACAAGATCGCGCGCCTCCGCGCCGCCCTCGAGCAAGCCGAGGGCAAGGTGCGCGCGGCCGGGGGCGAGCTCGGGCGACTCGACACGAAGCTGGGCAGCCTGGGCCGCTCGCAACGGCTGATCGGCACGATTGCCGCCGTCGCCAGCTTCGCCGTCCTCAACTGGCGGGCCACGGCACGTACCATGGCCGAGCTGGCCGAGGAGAAAGCCCAGCTGGAATCCTCCAGCGACATTCTGCGTGACCTCACCACCCGGGAAGCGGAAACCGCCGCCCGGCTGGAGAAGGCCAACGGCAAACTCACCAGCCTGATCGAGCGCAGCGGTGCCACGAAGACGGACATCAGGGGCATCACCGAACAAATCCAGGATTGTCGTGAATCGCTGGCGGAGGCGCCCTTGACGGACGACGCCGGATTGCTGGCCGAGCTGGGCAGGCTCACCGAGGCGGCCCTTGAGTCCGGGGCGCTGACATACAAGAACACGGTCAAGGTTGAAAGCAGGGTCCGTGACAAGCTGACGGCGGCCATCGACGCGCTCAACAAGCAGGTGATCCGCGCCTCGGAGACAACCATCCGGTTCATGGCCGAATTCCGCAACAAGTATCCGGCGGAGACCACGGATCTGGACGCGTCGCTGGAGTCCGCCGGCGAGTTCGCCTCGATCCTCCAGCAGCTGGTGGACAACGACCTCCCCCGGTTTGCGGAACGGTTCAAGGAATCGCTGACCCAAAACACCATCCACGAAATCGTGGCCTTCAACGCCTTCCTCGACGCCCGCAAACAGGACATCGTTTCTCGCATCAGCGAGATCAACGAGTCGCTGGCCCGGATTGAATACAACCCGGGCCGGCACATCCAACTGGAGCCGCAGGCCACCTCGGACGCCGAGGTGCGCGAGTTCGGCACGGACCTGCGGGCCTGCTCGGAAGGGACCATCGGTGCCCAGGAACAGTATTCGGAACAAAAGTTCCTCCAGGTTGAGAGCCTGGTGGAACGCTTCCGCGGACGCCCCGGACTGACCAACCTCGACGAACGATGGACGGCCAAAGTTACGGACGTGCGCAACTGGTTCACGTTCTCCGCCTCGGAACGATGGACCGAGACCGGCGAAGAACACGAACACTTCACCGATTCGGGCGGCAAGTCCGGCGGCCAAAAGGAAAAGCTGGCGTACACCATTCTGGCCGCCGCGTTGGCGTTCCAGTTCGGGATCGCCGCCGGTACGGGAGCGGGCCGCAGCTTCCGATTCGTGGTCATTGACGAGGCGTTCGGCCGGGGCTCGGATGAGTCCGCCCGGTACGGCTTGGAACTGTTCAAGCGGCTCAAGCTCCAGCTGCTGATCGTCACTCCGCTGCAAAAGATCCACGTCATCGAACCGTTCGTGGCGAATGTGGGCTTCGTGGCCAATGAAAGCGGCGCGGATTCACAACTGCGCAACATGACCATCCACGAATACCGGGCCGAACGGGACCGGCGTGGCCGCTAAGTCGGCGGCGCCGGCGTGGACCAGCCCGGTCGATGTGCGGGCCGCCTCACTGCGGGCCTGGACCAGCGGCGAGCTGCTACGCGAGGCGACGATGCCCTCGGGACTCTATCCCCGCCGTCGCCCGCTCAAGCACCCGACTGCCACCCAGCTGCGGACGGACTACGCCCAAGCCGCCGGCTGGGCCGCCGACTGGCACCCGGCACCGCGGGGTTGCTCGCTGGAGTACGTCACGGTGGGCGCGAACACCATCGGCGCCAACGCGCTGCCGAGCGCGGCGGTGTTCGCCACCGCCGCCGACGAGGTTGCCTTCCTGGGTTTGGGTCGCGATCACGCGCGATTTGTGGAGCTGATCCGGCGGGTGGCCGCGTTGGATGCCCGGCTCAACGGGTGGGCATTGCGGCGGCCCCTGGCATTGCTCAAGCACGGCGAGGACGCGTTGACCGCCGCCAGGGTGGCGATCTGGCTGGCCGCGAACCCGGCCCCCGGGATCTACCTGCGCCAGCTTTCCCTGCCCGGCGTCCACACAAAATTTGTGGAAACGCACCGGCGCCTCATTGATGAAATGGTCGGGGAATTGGAACCCGGGCGGCTGCTGACGGGAAAGAACTATGCCCGGCGCCACGGCTTTCTCCCCGCACCCGAGCGCGTCCGGCTACGCTTCCTGGACGCCTCCCAGCCGCCCGTTCCCGGCATGACGGACCTCGAGGTGACGGCCGCGGCGTTCGCGTCTCTCTCCGTGGACGTGGACCGAATCATCACCACGGAGAACCTGGTCAACTTCCTGGCGCTGCCTCCGGCACCGCGAACGCTGGCGGTTTTTGGCGGCGGCTACGGTTTCGAGGGGCTCCGCGAGGTTGCGTGGCTACGGGGAAAGGAGGTCCTGTATTGGGGCGACATCGACACCCACGGATTCCACATCCTGGACCAGCTCCGATCCCACCACCCCCACGTGCGCAGCATCCTGATGGATGAACAAACGCTGCTGGCGCACCGCGACTTTTGGGGGCGGGAGGACTCACCCACCCATGCGGTGCTGACCCGCCTGACGCCGGCCGAAGCCGCCGTCTATGCGGACCTTCAGGCCGGCACGCACCGGCCATTGCTGCGGCTGGAACAGGAACTTTTGCGTTGGGATTATGTGCTGGCCCGGCTGTCCTGGCCCCTGCACAAGCGCTGATACTCCGCACGGACGCGGCCGGACCGCTTGAACGCTGTTGGGCGACAGCGCTCAAGCGGTCCAGCCGCGTTTATGGCCCGCGGTGCCCGAACTAGCCCCCCACCCCGTCCACCAGTCCCATGAACATGGTCTTGTGCAGCGTGTCCACATGCCGGCGGGACACCTCCACGGCGGCCCGGACCTGGCGGCCACGCAGGGCGGCGACGAGCTGGATGTGATCCTGGTTTGACTCGTGCAGGCTGCCGATCGGGTAGGGAATGAAGTACTCATACAGCTCCATGAGGACCTCGAAGTAGGCGTCCACCGCCCCGGCCAGGCAGGAACCCTGCGCCACCAGCTTGTGGAATTCCTCATCCAGCTGGTGGTATTCGGACCAGCTTTCCGCCGCGGCCATCCGTGCCGTCAGGGCCTCCAGCTGGTCCAGCTGGCCGGGGGAGATGTTCAGCGCCGCAAAATGGGTCACGGCGCATTCGCCCAGCAGCCGGCGGTCCACCAACCGGTGCACCCGGCTGAATTCCGCCGGGGAGGCGGCCAACGCCTGCAGGATGTCCCGCGGCGGGTCATCGGCCACGAAGGTGCCACCGTTGCGTCCGCGGCGGCGCACCACCACGCCCTCGTCGGCCAGGCTGGTCAGGGCGCGCCGGGCCGTGATGGAGCTGACGGACAGACCCAGGGCGACCTCGTCCTTGTCCGGCAGGCGCTCCCCCGGCTTGAGCAGGCCCAAGAAGATCGCGGTGCCGATGCGCAGCCGGACGGCGTCAATGGCGCTGCGGCGATCGAGCCCCGTCAGCGCCACGTCTTCGATCGCTGAGGCGTCCTCGCCCGCTCCGGATTCCGTCGTCATAGTGATCACTTTAGGGGATTGCCGGCAAACACTTCCATTATTAGCTCAATATGATCTATTATGGTGCTCGTCACACCACTCAACCTGGAGCACCACATGTCCCGCATCTTGCCACTCATTGCAGCACAAGCCCCGCCGCGGCTCATCGGCGAACCCCTGGCGGGCTTCGCGCAGGAGGTGCGCAACGCCGTCGTCCACCGGCCCGACGCCAAACTGGTGGTGTTCCCGGAGCTGCACCTCTTTGGCGACGGCGCCCCGGACCGGCAGCGGGCACAGGCGCTGGCGGATGCGGCCGAGCCGCTCACCGGCCCGCGGGTGCAAGGACTCAAGGCGATTGCCGCCGACCTGGGCATCTGGCTGGTGCCCGGATCCATCTGCGAGCGCGGGGCGGACGGGCAGCTGTTCAACACGCAGGTGGTCCTCTCCCCCGCGGGCGAGCTGGCCGGCCACTACCGCAAGATCTTCCCGTGGCGGCCGTTTGAACCGTACGATCCCGGCCACGAGTTTGTCACCGTGGACCTGGACGGGTTCGGCCGGGCCGGGCTGAACATCTGCTACGACGCCTGGTTCCCGGAGGTCACCCGCCAGCTGGCCTGGATGGGCGCCGAGGTCATCATCAACGTCGTGAAGACCACCACCCCCGACCGCGCCCAGGAGCTGGTGCTGGCCCGGGCCAACGCAATAGTCAATCAAGTCTTCATGGTGAGCGTGAACTGCGCCGGCCCCACGGGCCAGGGCCGCAGCGTGATCGTGGATCCGGAAGGCCGCATCATCACCGAGGCGCCCACGGCGGATCCCGCCGTCCTCACCGCCGAACTGGACCTGTCCGCCGTCGAACAGGTCCGCACCCACGGAACCGCCGGCCTGAACCGCATGTGGTCGCAATTCCGTCCCGGGGAGCCCGCCATCGAGCTGCCCGTCTACCAGGGGCGCATCGATCCCGCCACCTGGGCCCCCGCCGCCCCGCGCATCTAGGAGCCTTCGCATGTCGCAGCAACCAACCCTCATACGCACCCTCAACCTTCGATCCCTGGTCCTCTTTGGCCTGGCCTACCTGACCCCCATCATCGTGCTGGGCATCTTCGGCATCATCGCCGAGGCCACCGGCGGCGCCTCCCCGGCCGCCTACCTCGTCGCCATGGCGGCCATGCTGTTCACCGCCCACAGTTACGGGCGCATGGCCGTCGCCTACCCCGTGGCCGGCTCCGCCTACACGTACGTGCGCAAGTCGATCGACTCCCGCGTCGGGTTCCTGGTGGGCTGGGCCATCCTGCTGGACTACCTGTTCCTGCCCATGGTCATCTGGCTCATCGGCGGGTCCTTCCTCAGCGCGCAGTTCCCCGGCATCCCCATCGCCGTGTGGATCGTCTTGTTCATCGCCATCACCACCGCCTTGAACATCCTGGGCATCAAGGTGGCGGACAAGGCCAACTATGTGCTGATGGTCTTCCAGATCCTGGTGATCATCTTCTTCGTGGCCCTGTCCATCGGAAACATTGTGCACACCGCCGGCGCGGGCGGGCTGGCCAGCACGGAGCCGTTCTTCAACGCCGGCTCCAGCCTGGGCACCATCAGCGCCGGCGCCGCGATCGCCGCCTACTCGTTCCTGGGCTTCGACGCCGTCACCACGCTGACCGAGGAAACGATCGAACCCAAGAAGAACATGCCCCGGGCCATCATGCTGATCGCCCTGATCGGCGGCGGCATCTTCGTGGTGGTTGCCTACTTCACCCAGCTGGTCCACCCCGGCGGCGTGTTTGCCGATTCGGCCTCGGCGGCCAGCGAGATCGCCCTGCAAATCGGCGGCACCTTCTTTGGCGCCGTGTTCCTGGCCGGGCTGGTGGCCGCGCAATTCGCCTCCGGCCTCGCCGCCCAGGCCAGCGCCTCCCGCCTGATGTACGCCATGGGCCGCGACTCCGTCCTGCCCAAGGCCGTCTTCGGCCGGCTCAACGCCAGGTACCACACGCCCGTTGCGAACATCGTCATTGCCGGGGCCATCGGCCTGATCGCCACCTTCCTGGACGTGGCCACGTCGACGTCGTTCATCAACTTTGGTGCCTTCACCGCCTTCACCATGGTCAACCTGTCCGTGATCTTCCACTATGTCCGCGAACGCCGTGCCGGCCGACACCTCAACCAGCTCAGCTATGTGTGGATCCCGGCCGTGGGCGCGCTGATCTGCGGCTACCTGCTCTCCCAGCTGGATGTCAACGCCGTCACGCTGGGCCTGTCCTGGCTGGGCCTGGGCATCGTGGTGCTGCTGGTCATCACCCGGGGCCTGCGCAAGGCGCCGCCGGAGATGGCGACCCTGGAAGAGGCTGTAGTCTAGGCGCAAAGCCTGCCGGTCACGGCTGAGGGAAAGGTCCGCCACGTGCGCATTGCGATGGGTCAGTTGGCGTCCGGGACGGACACGGACGCCAACCTGCGCGCCATTGACGGGTTCGCGGCCCGGGCGGCGGCCGACGGCGCCCGGCTGGTCGCGTTCCCCGAGTACGCCACCTATGAGAAAAAGATGATCGACGCCTCCTTCCCCCTGGTGGCCCAGCCGCTGGGCGGGGAGGTGGGCACGGCACTGGCCCGGATCGCCGGCCGCCACGGCATCGCCCTGGTGGCCGGGGTGGTGGAGGCGTCCCCGAATCCCGCCCGCGCCTTCAACACACTGGCCGCCTATGGCCCGGACGGCACCCTGCTGGCCGCCTATCGCAAGGTGCACCTGTTCGACGCGCAGGGCTTCCGGGAGTCGGAGTTCGTGGCGCCGGCGCCGTCGACGGCCCCGGTGACGTTCACGGTCGATGCCGTCCGCTTCGGCCTGATGACCTGCTACGACCTTCGCTTTCCCGAGCAGGCGCAGTCCCTGTCCGACGCCGGCGCCCAGGTCCTGCTGGCCTGCTCGTCCTGGGTGCCGGGAGAGTTGAAGACCCACCAGTGGCGCACACTGCTGGCGGCCCGGGCCATCGAAAACAGCCTCTACGTGGCCGGGGTGTGCCAGGCTCCGCCGGTGTCTGTGGGAAATTCCCTGCTGGCCGGGCCCATGGGCGACGTCGTCGCGGAGCTTGGCCTGGTCCCGGAGGTCCTGACGGCGGAGATCTCCGTGGAGTCCGTTGCCGCCGTCCGGGAGCACTTCCCCACCCACCGGCAGCGCCGCCTCCGGTAGGCGCGTCCGTATGCGCGGAAGCCGCTGCGAGTCTTGCGCATGCCATAAGGTGACTTCCGTCCTGCGCCGGACCGGGCACGAGTGTTGCGCCACTCGTCCACCGCCGCAAAACCCATACCGGAGTCCGGCGCATAGCCGAACGCCGGTGATCGGCGTGGCTACTCTCCGGCGGCGGCGCCGATCTCCTGGCGCAGTTGGGCGAAGCGCGTGCTTTCCTTTTCAATGCTGGCCACCTCGCGCGGCACATACCCGGCCGCCGCCAACTGGCCCCGCAGGGCCTCAAAGGCATTCTGGTAGCGCTCAATCGCGGCATAAAACGTGGCCCGCCGCGGAGCCCTTTGCGCCAGGGCCTGCGCATCGCCGGCATTGCGGCCGCAGAAGTGGGCCACATATTCCTGCGTGCGCATGGGCGGGGCCACGTCCTCGCACAGCTCCCTCAGATCCCCGGCCGCCTGCTCCAATGCCGCGCGGTGCACGGCCCGTTCATTCTCAGTCATGACTCCATCATCCACCCGAGCGGCACGACGCCGGCACTCGCCCCGGGCCCTTGCGCCGCCGCCCCCTGTTTGCCACCTGGGCGACGAAGCGCCTAGCGGGCCGCGAGCGCCTCCGGGTTCACGCAGAATTCCGGCAGGCGGCCGGCGGCCATGGCGATGGCATTCTCCGCGGAGAGCGTGCTCATTCTGGCCCGGACGGGCACCGTGGCGCTGCCGATGTGCGGCAGCAGGACGGTGTTGGGGAGATCGGCCAGCCCGGGGGCCAGGCGGGTGTCGCCCAGCTGGGTGACCACCACGTCAAAATCGCCGCCGGCGCACAGGCCGGCCAGCTTCGCGGGGTCGGGCGCGGCGGGCAGCACCGTAACGTGGCCCGCCTCCCGGGGCAGCCGCATGCCGGATTCGGGGATGGGGGTGGTGATCAAGAATCGGCTTGGCATGCGCTCATTCCTTCGGAGTTGTGGCGGGCACGGCGGCGGGCACGGCGGGCGCGGCGGCCGAGTCTTCGATGAAGCGGCGGGCGTTGATCATCACGGCGCCGGTCATCATGACCGCCAGGCACAGGCCCAGCATGGCAAAGGAGGCCGTCCAGGACTTGGTGAGATCGTGGATGGTGCCAAAGAACAGGGGCGCGATGCCGGCCCCGGCGTAGCCCACGCCCTGGCTGAAGCCGGAAAGCACGGATGATCCATGCGTGGTCCGCGAGCGCAGGTTGACCATGAGCAGGGCGGTGGCAAACGTGCCCTGGCCGAGCCCGGAAAACGTCACCCACACCCAGGTGCCCTCCAGCGGGGACAGGTACAGGCCCAGGTGGCCCACGGCCCAGCAGGCCGCGAACGCGCCAATGGCCAGGACCGGATTGCGCATGCGCGGCACCCAGAGCGGAACCAGCAGGCTCACCGGCAGGCCCAGGATGGCGAAGTAGGCGAGCGCGGTGCCGGCCGTGGCGGCCCCGATCCCCTGCCCGGACAGGTACGGCGGCAGCCAGGTGAAGTACACGTACGTCTGGGCGGAGTTGCCGGCCAGGAAGATGGCCAGCCCCCAGGCCACCGGCGAACGCCACGGCCGCAGCCGCGGCACGCCCTCCGGCGCGGGCGCCCCACCGCCTGCGTTGGAGCCCGGCGCGGTGCCGGCCAGAATCCGCCGTTCCTTGCGGTCGCGCAGTCCTTGGGCGACCCAGGGCAGGAACACCAGGAAGCTGACGGAGGCCCACAGCCCGATGGAGACACGCCAATTCGACACGCCGGCCACCGGGACGGCCAGCTGGGGGCTGACGGCGGTGCCCACGGCAAGCAGCGTGACATAGCCGGCGGTGACCAGCCCCACGCGGTCCGGGAAATACTCTTTCACCAGCGGCGGCAGCACCACGTTGCCGATGCCGTACCCGGCCATGACCACCGCGGACCAGCCCAGGAACGGCCAGACGTGGTGGCTGGCGGCCCGGACCACCTGCCCCAGCACCGCCAGGGCGACGGCGGCGACCAGCACCTTCTCGAGTCCGAAGCGGCGGATCAAGGCCGGCGTCGCCAGGCCAAAGATGGCGAAAATGAGCGGCGGGAGCATGGCCAGCAGGCCAATGGTGGCGGCGTCGAAGCCCAGTTCGCCGCGCAGGGTACCCAGCAGCGGCGGCACCACGGAGACGGCCGTGCGCAGGCTCAGGGCCATGATCATGATCCCCAGTAGCGCGCCAAGGCGTCCGGTCCACGGCCTGCGAGCCACAAAGTTCGTCACCCGTCCACACTAGCCACTCCCGGCGTCTTCCCGTGCGGAGTGTGTCGCCGACTCGTCCCGCTCGGGGCCGCGACCGCGGCGGGGACCCCACCAACCGCCAATTTCGGCACGATCATGCACCGATCCGGGCTCCAGGGCCGTAGGATGGTGCCACGGCACAGCCGTCGCCGGCACACCCGTCGCCGGCCAGGAATGACGAGCAAGGAAATGTACATGGACGCAGCCCAACTGGGCGCGGCACTCCGGGCCCGCCGGCGTGAACTGCACCTGACGCAAAGCGAAACGGCGGATCTGGCGGACATTTCCACCCGCGTGCTCAGCGACCTGGAGAACGGGCGCGAAACCGTCCGGCTGGACATCGTCACGGCGGTCTCCTCCGCGCTCGGACTGGCCCTGACCGTCCAGCGGGCGTGAGGCGGCCGGCATGATCAACCTGGAGGACGCCAAGAAGATCCAGCAGGCGGTGGTGTACAAGAACGGCCTGGCGGCGGCCACCCTGACCCGTCATGCCAGTGCCGGCGTGGTGTTTTCCTACCTGCCGCGGTACCTCAGCGCCGGCGGGACGGCCGTCGCGTCCACCCTGCCGCCGCTGGACGTCCCGGTCACGCTGGGCCACGGCTCGGTACCGGCGTTTTTTGCCGGGCTGCTGCCGGAGGGCGAACGGCTGGCCAAGCTGCGGTGGGCCGTGAAGACCACGCTGGCCGATGAATTCTCGCTCCTGCTGGCGGCCGGCCAAAACCCGGTGGGCGACGTCCAGGTGATCCCCGCCGGGGAGGCGCCGGAGCGGGCCCCCGCGCTGCTGGCCGTCTCGACCAGGATGGACGGCGTCCGCTTTGCCGATTTCGCGGCCATTCCGGGCCCGGTGGACGCCTCCGCGCTGCCCGGGCGGCAGGACAAGGTCACGGCCTCCTACGTCCATGACAAGGACAGGTCCCGGGCGTATATCCTCAAGTTCAATGACGGCAGCCACGCCCGCCAGGTGGAAACCGAATTCCTGCTGCTGGCCAAGGCGCGCAAGCTGGGCATCCCGGTGGCCGAGGCCCGCCTGGTGCACGACGCCGCCGGCCGGGCCGCGCTGCTCGTCTCCCGTTTTGACCGGTCCCCCGGCGGTGTGCTGGCGGTGGAGGACGGCGCCCAGCTGCTGGGCCTGCCGCCGTCGCGGAAATTCCAGATTTCCTCCGAGGCCGTGGCCTCCGCCGTGGTGGCCATGTGTTCGGCCCGGGTGTTGGCGGCCCGCAACACCTTCCTGCAGTTCGCGTTTGCCTGGCTTACCGGCAACGGGAACCTGCACGCCAAGAACATCTCGGTGCTGCGCCGCCCCGACGGCGAATGGTTCGTGGCCCCGGCCTACGACCTTCAATGCACCCTGGCGGCCGAAATCGAGGCGGGCTTCGCGGCCGGGGTGCCCGGGGGCATCGTCACCGACCTGACCGACGGCGACCCCTCCCGCGACCCCGGCATGGCGCTGCCGATCGGCGGCAACGCGGGCAGCCGGACCGGGCTGGACCGCGGCGACTGGCTGCGGTTCGCCCGGGGACTGCACCTGCCCGAACGCCTCGCCGCCAAGTGCATCGACAAGGCCCTGGCCGTCGCCGCCCTGACCCCGGCGGATCTGCCGTTCGAGCGGGACGTCAGCGCCGCCGTCGTGCGGGTCCTGGCCGTTCGGCGGGCGGCTATCGCCGGATGACACCGCCAGTGGGTGGACCGAATGGGTCTTTACTGACGAAATGACGGTAAAATGTGGCTATGCCTCGAATAGCCGCCCCGACCAATGCGGCGCAGCGCGAGCAGACGCAGCGCAAGATCCTCAATGCCTTCGGCGAACTCCTGTTCAGCCACGGCCTGCCCGGACTGACCATGACCGACGTCGCCCGCACGGCCGGAGTGGGACGCACCGCCGTGTACAACTACTTTGCCGACCTGGAACAGCTGCTGGTGGCGTACGCGCTGGATGAAACCGGGCGTTTTGTCACCGAGCTGAAGGCCCAGCTGGAGAGCCTGGAGAACCCGGTGGACCGGCTCGCGCTGTATGTGCGCGCGCAATTGGAGGACCTGACCCGCCGCCACCTGCCGCCCGGTCCGGCGATGCGCTCGGTGCTCTCCAGTGGCTCCTTCGCCAAGCTGGCCGTGCATGTGGGCGAGCTGAACCAGCTGTTGCAGGACATTTTGCGGGACGGCATGGCGCAGCGGTACCTGCCGGAGTCCAACGTGGAGGACCTGGTCCAGCTCATCCACGGCTCGCTGACGGCCAGCGCCTCGCGGAAGAACGGGGATTCCGCCGACGAGGACCGGGTGGCCGCGGCCGTGCGGTTCATTCAGGCCGGCGTGGGTGCCGCGTTTGGTCCGGACGGCCGCCCCGTCACGGTGCGCTGAAGCGCTATTTCGTGGCGGTTTGGCTTGCCCGGCCCGACGCGGGGGGCCCCGACGCTGGGGGCCCCGACGGCGACGGGCTCAGTCGCGGGCAGGACAGCACCCCAGGTGTTTGGTCCACCTTCGGCGCCGCGACCAGGCCGGCGTACTCGCCCGTGAGGATCACGTCCACGGACGGGCCCGTGCGATCGTCCTGGACGTATTCCGGGTGCAGCACGTTGCGCTGGAGGTTGAACGCGGCAGCGTGGCCGCCCGGCCCGGACACCACGACGGCGCCGGTCGTGTACTCGACCTTTGCATTGGCCACCGTGCCCACCTTGTAGCCGCGCTTCTTCAGCTCGGCCGCCACCTTCCCGGCCATGCCCTCGGTGCTTCCGCCGTTGAAGACATTGACTGTGATGGCCTTGTTCGCCGGGTAGTCGAGCTTTTCCGCGGGGCAGGTGACGGCCGGCGTGGTGGGCCGGG
Source organism: Specibacter sp. RAF43 (assembly GCF_052114065.1). Classification (NCBI taxonomy): domain Bacteria; kingdom Bacillati; phylum Actinomycetota; class Actinomycetes; order Micrococcales; family Micrococcaceae; genus Specibacter; species Specibacter sp. RAF43. The sequence continues at coordinate 68,795 of NZ_JBFREA010000016.1, forward strand.
CAAAGCCGATTTTCAGTTCCAGCTCGCCGCGCTGGACCATGCCGGCCAGGATGACCCCGGCCACCACCACCGCGACCAGCAGCACCAAGGTGACGGCGTGGACAACGCGGCGGCGGACGCTGGCCGGGCTGAATTCCGGGGATTCCGGTTCCGGGAACGCCTGGTTGAGCCCGCGGGTGTCCACCACGTGATGGCCGTGGAAGAACTGGACGTCCTTGGAGCGCTTGCGCGCCAGGCGCTCCTCGTAGGCGTCGTCCTTCGCCTGCCGCCTGGCTTCCCGCGCGGCCTGGCGTTGTTGCCTGAGGGTCAGGAGGACGTCGTCCTCCTGACCCTCAGTCATCAATCACCAGCACCCGGGCGTGCAGGATGGTGCGTTGATGGAGGGCGGTGCGCACGGCCCGGTGCAGCCCGTCCTCCAAATAGAGCGTCCCGCGCCACTGGACCACATGCGGGAACAGGTCGCCAAAAAACGTGGAGTCCTCGGCCAACAGCGCCTCCAGATCCAGCTGCGCCTTCGTGGTGACCAATTGCGCCAGCCGGACCTGGCGCGGCGGAACCGACGCCCAGTCCTTGGGCGTGACGTAGCCATGGTCAGGGTAGGGACGTCCGTTGCCGACTGCTTTAAAGATCACACCTTCAGACTATGGACAACGCGCGGACATGTGAACCGCCACGCAGGCGCGCCGCCGCGTGTGTTGCCAAATGGTTACCGTTCCATGCCCGGTGCCGTCGGAACGGTTCCAGATGGGCTGGAGCGGACGACAACTGCCTGGTCGAGAAGGCCCGGGCGAAAATATTGCCGTCCCAAAGCAATGACTGGTACGGGATGCTTGTGGAGCGGACGATTTCGCCGACCACTCGGGCGCCCGCTGTCGCAATGTCGTCCCAAAGGGCCGGTGGCGCAGAAGACTGGGATCATGGGGGTATGACCCCTTTGACACCGCCGCTGGCGCTTTTGCTTGACGTGGACGGGCCCATCGCCAGCCCCGTGACCCGCACGGTTTCCGCCGGGATCATCGCCAGCCTGATCGCCCTGATCGGCGAGGGCATCCCGGTGGTGTTCAACACGGGCCGTTCCGATGCGTTCATTGCCGAACAGGTCATGGCGCCCATGATTGCGGCCGGCCTGCCCGCGGCCGCCGTGGTGCATGCCGTCTGCGAAAAGGGCGCCGTGTGGTTCAGTTTCACCGCCGACGGCGCCGGCCCGGTCCACGTCGACCGGGAGCTGGCCGTTCCGGCCGCCCTGGGGGATGACATCCGCGCGCTGGTGGCCGACTCCTATGCGGACCATATGTTCTTTGACGAGACCAAGCGGGCCATGGTGTCCGTGGAACAGCTGGTCAGCGTCGCCAACGCGGACTACCTGGCCCGGCAGGACCTGTTCGACGCCGATGCGCTGGCCCTGATGACCGCCCGCGGGCTGGGGACCATCCGGCTCGAGCATCGGGCCCCGGCCGGGTCGGGCAGCATCGACTACCGGATTGACCCGTCCATCATCTCCAGCGACATCGAGTCCGTCCGGCTCGGCAAGGACCTCGGCGCCAGCCGGGCCGTGGAGCTGCTGGCCGCGCAGGGCATTGTGCCCCAGGCCTGGCGGACCGTGGGCGATTCACGCACCGACTATGCGATGGCCGATTGGCTGCACCACCAGGACCACCCGGTCAAGCACGTGGACGTACGCCCGGCCGACGGCGTGCCCGTGAAACCATACACCGTCCTCACCGCCGCGGACCTGGGCCTGGGGGCGGAGATCATCCACGACGACGCCGGCGCCGCCTTCCTGCAGGCCTGGCTGGACTCCGTGACGGGCTAACCCACGGCGAGATGTTCGCCGTGGCCAATACATCTAGGCCAGCGCGGCCTCGACGGCGCCGATCAGCTCCGGGGCGTCCGGCGTCACCGCGGGGGCAAAGCGGGCCAGCACCACGCCGTCGCGGTCAAGCAGGAATTTCTCAAAGTTCCAGGTGATGGGCTCCGCGCCGTTGTTGGTCAGGGCGGCATAGAGGGGGTGGGCGTCGGCGCCGTTGACGTCGGTCTTGGCCGCCAGCGGGAAGCTCACGCCGAAGTTCTTGCGGCAAAAGTCGGCGATTTCCTCGGCCGTTCCGGGCTCCTGGCCGCCGAACTGGTTGCAGGGCATGCCCAGGACCGCAAGGCCGCGATCCCGGTACTTCTGGTATAAAGCCTCGAGGGCGTCGTACTGCTTCGTGAAGCCGCATTTGGAGGCGACGTTCACCACCAGTACGGCTTGGCCGGCCAAGGCGCCTAGGGTGGTTTCGGTCCCGTCGTTGAGGGTCACGGGAATGGCATGCAAGGTCTGAGTAGTCACCCTGAGAGTCTAGTCGGCCCGGCTAATTGTTACGGCCGCGGGCCGCGACAGCCCACGCATCGATCATGGCCCCGTCCCGGATGACGACGAGTTCATCGGCCAGGTTGACGGCGGCGCACACGTGGTTGGGCACCGCCTGCAGGGTGTCCCCGCGCCGGGGCAGTGCCGTGCCGTCGGGGAAGGCAACGGTGGCATGGTGCTCGGACAGGGCGATGATGCGCGCCTCCGGGATGCCCAGAATCCTGCCGCCGCCGGTGGCCCACGGCGGCTGGTCCGCGCCGAGGACCTTGCTGCCGGCATCCAGGATGACGTTCCGTCCCGAGCTGCTGACCACGGTGGCGACGGCGCACAGCGCCACCGCGTCCCAGCCGCACGTGCCCAGTTCCACCTGCTGGGCATCGTTGAACACATAGACGCCCGGCCGGATCTCATTGAGCACGGTTGCATCGGCGCTGGCCGCGGTTGGCGTGGAGCCGCCGCTGACAATTCCGCCGTGCACGCCGACGGCGGCCAGGGACGCGGACGCCGCGGACAGCGCCGCTGCTTCCTGGGCCGCGGCGGGGGCCCGATTCCCCGGGCCGTAACCGTGGCCGGGGAAGGTGAAGACCCCGGCCACCGCCAGGCCGTTCTCGCGGGCCGCCCACGCCACGGCACCGGCGTCCTCCGGACGGCAGCCGCTGCGGTGGTGGCCGCTGTCCACCTCCACCATCACCGCCACGGTGCTTCCGGCCAGGGCCCGCCCCAGCTCATGGGCGCCCTCAGGGGAATCAATCCCAATGCGCAGCCGGGACCGCTCGGCCAGGGCCGTGATGCGGGCCGCCCGGGCGGCCGTCACCCAGAGCGGGTAGGCCAGGAACAAGTCCGTGCAGCCGGCGTCGGCGAAGACCTCCGCCTCCCCCAGGGTCGCCACGGTCAGTCCGACGGCGCCGAGTTCGAGCTGGCGGCGGGCAATCTGTGGAACCTTGTGCGTCTTGGCGTGCGGGCGAAGCGCGACGCCGACCGCCGCGGCCCGCTGTGCCATGGCCGAGAGGTTGCGGTCCATGATCCCGGCGTCCACACACAAGAAGGGCGTCGAGGGGAATTCGGGGGCGGCGAAGTCGATCTGTTCCATTCCCTGATGATCTCACCGCGGACGCCCGCGCCGCGATAGTGGGGCCTGACGCCCGGGCCATTAAAAGCGCGGGCCCTTAAAAGAAAGGAAGCCCCGGCAACGAAAACGTTGACCGGAACTTCCCTAATTCGTGGCGGAGGATGGGGGATTTGAACCCCCGAGGGCGTTAACCCAACACGCGTTCCAGGCGTGCGCCATAGGCCGCTAGGCGAATCCTCCAGCTGCCGTGCAAAACACGGCAGGTTCAAGAGTACCTGACGATTCCCGAAGTCACGAATCGAGCATTCGCGGCGGCCAACGCACCGGCGGCGCGGCACAGAAAATGAGGGTAGGAGGGCCCCGTTCAAGCCCCGCTACCCTCATTTCCCCCTGCGGTCCATCGGAAGGCAGACCGTCTTGCCAGCAACGTCACCTAAAACGACCGTTGCGTGCACACATTCGCAGTGCTCCCGCTGCTTCACGTGTACAAACACCACTTTACAACATTGTCACGCCGATGTGACATTCAGCACGGAATATTTCTTGCGAGGTCATGTCCGGACACGATGCGGGCATGCCGGATTGCGGCCCGAGCGCGAAATGGCACTAATGTCCGGCGCGCATGGCCAGGGCGGCCGTGACAAACCCCGACACGGCAAAGCCCGCCGTCAGGATCCACAGCAGGAACTGTTGATCCGGATGGTGGTGCGTGCGTTGGCTGGTGGTGGTCGAAAACGCCTCTATGCGCAGCAGTGCGGCAATTCCGCACGCGAAGGCCAGCGCCCAAAACAGCCATTGAAAGAATCCGTAACTCAACACGGTCATCAGCTCCTTACGTGCCACGGGCAACCACGGGGCGGAGTCGCCCGGGGCATCGTTGCGCACGATCATGAGTGCCCTCTGTGGCGAAGGTACCACCGCCACCGGCAAATTGATACGCCTGCGCGGCGTTGGATTGGTCCCTCCCCCGGCCCGTCGGGTATGCTGGCTTCCGGCCCCTCATGTGGCGTCACCCTGTGAACTCCCCCAGGACCGGAAGGTAGCAAGGGTAAGCGGGCTCTGGCGGGTGCATGGGGGGTCTTTACTTTTCCCCAGATTTGCCCAATCTGCGGCATCGACCGGCATTTTGTCAGGCGGATTAGATAGGGTTTTATCTGTGAGCGCACCAACAGCCCTTTATCGTCGGTACCGTCCCGATTCGTTCGCGGACGTGATCGGCCAGGACCATGTCACCGTCCCGCTGATGGCTGCGCTGGAAAAGGACCGCGTCAACCACGCCTACCTCTTTTCCGGTCCCCGCGGTTGCGGGAAGACCACCTCGGCCCGCATCCTGGCCCGCTGCCTGAACTGCGCCGCCGGCCCCACCGCGCACCCCTGCGGGGTGTGCGACAGCTGTGTCGAGCTGTCCCGCGGCGGCACCGGCTCCCTGGACGTCATTGAGATCGACGCCGCCAGCCACGGCGGTGTTGACGACGCCCGCGACCTGCGCGAACGGGCCACCTTTGCCCCCATTCGGGACCGCTACAAGATCTTCATCATCGACGAAGCCCACATGGTCACCTCCGCCGGCTTCAATGCGCTGCTAAAGATTGTTGAAGAGCCGCCCGAGCACATCAAGTTCATCTTTGCCACGACGGAGCCGGACAAGGTCATTGGCACCATCCGCTCGCGCACGCACCACTACCCCTTCCGGCTGGTGCCGCCGGAGCCGCTCATGGCCTATTTGGCGCAGCTGTGCGCCATGGAAAACGTGCCGGTGGCCCCGGGCGTGCTGTCCCTGGTGATCCGGGCCGGCGGCGGATCCGTCCGCGATTCGCTCTCCGTGCTGGACCAGCTCATGGCCGGTGCCGGGACGGCCGGACTGGACTATGAGCTCGCCGTGGACCTGCTCGGCTACACGCATGCCTCCCTGCTCGATGACGTGGTCGAGGCGCTGGCCGCCGCCGATTCCGCCACGGTGTTCAAATCCGTGGACCGCGTTATCCAGACCGGCCACGATCCCCGCCGCTTCGTCGAGGACCTGCTGGAGCGCTTCCGCGACCTCATCATTGTCCAGGCCATGCCGGAGAGCGCACACGCCATTTTGCGCGGCACCCCGGATGAGCTCATTGCCCGCATGCAGACGCAGGCCGCGCAGCTGGGCGCCGCCGAGCTCTCCCGTGCCGCCGACGTCACGAACACCGCATTCAATGACATGACGGGGGCCACCTCGCCCCGCCTGCACCTTGAGTTGCTCGGCGCCCGGTTGCTGCTGCCCGGCACCGATGCCGCGGCCCGGGGCATGGCCGCCCGGCTTGACCAGATGGAACGGCGCCTCAATTACAGCGGCGCCGCGGGTGCGTCCGGGGCGCCGGTTGCGGGCCCGGCACCGGTTGCGGCACCGCCGCCCGGCACGACGGACGTTCGCGTGTCCGCCGCCGGCGGGGCCGCCCCCGGTAC
>NZ_JBFREA010000017.1:0-66767 GCF_052114065.1 Specibacter sp. RAF43
CCAAAAAGGGGCCACCCCACAACCACAAGCCGTGGTGCGGCCCCAACTCACGATCCAGCACCGATTCCAACGCGAGGCCAGCGATCCCGCCCCCAGCAGCAGCACCAATCCCGCGCCCACCCAAAATCAAAACGCAACAGGCTCATTTCGCCCATTTTTCGACATCTATTGCGGGTCAGATCCCGGGGTATTGCGGGTCAGCTCCCGGGTATTGCGGGTCAGCTGCCGGGGCGGCGCTTTTGCGGATACGGGGTCTGGCCCGCGGCCAGCATGTCCACGAAGCGGGCGATCTTCGCGGCCCGGGCCGCCGGCGTCTTTACCGTGGTGGTGCGGTAGATCAGGGCGTAACGGTTGACGGCGGTGAGCACGTCGAACATGGCCTGGGCCCGCGGGTTGGCCGCGACGGCGTCGGCCAGGTCCTGGGGCAGCCGGGCGTCGGCCTGGCCCGCGTAGGCCGCCTCCCAGCGGCCGTCCGCCCGGGCCGCGTCCACGGCGGCCTGCCCGGCCGGCATGACCCTGCCCGCGGCGGTCAGCCGGGCAATGTTGTCCACATTGTTCTGGGACCACTTGCTGGTCCGCGTGCGGGGCGTGAACCGCTGGAGGTAGCTGCCGTCGTCGCGCCGGCCGACGACGCCGTCGATCCAGCCAAAGCACAGCGCTTCATCCAGGGCTTGGGCATAGTCCAGGGCCGTGACCGTGCCGCCCTTCTTGTGCAGCACCAGCCGGACCCCGGGGCTGGTGGCGTGGTTGGCGGCCAGCCAGGCACGCCACGCCGCCGCGTCGGGGAGCAGGAGCTCGGGGAGTTCAACCATGGGGCAACACTAATCCCCCGCCGCGCCGACCAACAGGACGTTCCCGGCGTTGCCGCGCGTGCGCAACGACGCCGGCCGCTGCCGCGGCAATGCGTGCGCCGGGAAACACGGGCCGGGGCGTTCATGGGGTACAACTTGTATATGAGCGTCCGCACTCCCGATCCCTATCCCGGCTGGCTGTCCGACGAGGACCTGTACGAGGCCCGGAACCGGCTTCCCATGGTCTACGTCGAAGTCGTGCCCGTCCGGCTCGACCCCCTTGGCTACGTGAACGAGGTGGGCCTGTTGCTGCAGGCCGACGAGGAAGGCAGCATGGTCCGCACCCTTGTCTCCGGGCGGGTGCTGTACCGGGAAACCATTCGCGCCGCACTGGTCCGGCATGTGGAGAAGGACCTGGGGCCGCTGGCGTTCCCGCAGCTGCCCATCAGTCCCGTGCCGTTCACGGTGGCCGAGTACCTGCCCTCGCCCTCGCAAACCGGGTTCACCGACGAGCGCCAGCACGCCGTCGCCCTGGCGTACGTGATCCCGGTGACCGGGGAATGCGAGCCCCGCCAGGACGCCCTGGAACTGACGTGGATGACGCCGGAGGAAGTGCTCAGCCCCGGCGTGCAGGCGGAATTCGTCGGCGGCCGCGGCGCCCTGGTCCGCCAGGCCATCGCCTACGCCGGGCTCGGGCGCTAAAGTACGGCGCAGCCACGCCGGGCGCCCCGCCCTAGCCCGTTGCGGGAAACCCGCGTAGATTACGTTTCATGGACAAGAATCAACTCTCGGTCCTCGTCAACGCCGACGCCGAACAGGTGTGGCTCATGTTGCGCGAACCGGCCAGGATTGCCCAGTGGCACGGCTGGCAAACGGAGGGGCTGGACGCTGAAATTCATCAAATCTACGACGACGTCACGGAAAGCCCCGACCACCTCCGCCTGGAGATGAACCAGGGCGACGTCTTCACCCTGGAGCCCCGCCCGGACGGGACGCTGCTGACCCTGACCCGCGGACAGGCCACCGGGGAATGGGCCAAGTACGACGCCGACATCACCGAGGGGTGGAGCGTCTTCATCCAGCAGTTGAAGTTTGCACTGGAACGCCACCCGCACACGCCGCGGCGGACGATCTTCGTGGACGGCACCAGCGCCAACCACGTGAACTTGTGGGACGCCCTCGGCATTGACACCGGCTGGCTCCCGGATCCCGGCGAGCCGTACGAACTCACCCTCACCACCGGCGCCACCTTAAAAGGCAAGGTGTGGTACCGCGGGAGCACCCAGCTGGGCCTGACCGTGGCCGACTACGCCGAACACGGCGACGGGCTGCTCATCCTGGCCCAGCAGCAGGCCGTCGAGGGCCTGCGCGAACACCCCGGGGCGCAGATCATCGCCTCCACCTACGGCCTGGGCGCGGCCGCCCTGGATGCGATCGCCTCCCACTGGGACGCGTTCATGGAGGCCAACTACCCCGACGCCTGACCGGCGCGCCCCGGTGCATAAGCGCCCGGGGGCGCCAACGCCCCCGGGTGCGCAGATCATGCGGGTGAACCGCACCATCTGCACACCCGAGCCACCGCTAGATGACCGGGCCGGTGGTGTCCACGGACCGGGCGGCAAACGCCGAGACCTCGGGGTCGTCCTCGTTGGCGCCGTAGTCGGAGGTCTTGGTGATGTCCTTGCCCTCGCGCACCTTCAGGGCCCGCAGGATGAACGTGAGGATAACCGCCACGAGGGCGTTCACGACGAACGCGGTGATGGCGATGTAAACCTTGACGTCCGTGCCCGGGATGGCGGCGATGGACCCGCCAAAGTGGGCGTGGGTGACCGGGTTGACGACATTGTAGGCGGCCGCGGTGCCGAAGATGATGCCCGCCGCCCAGCCGGCAAACAGCGCCCACCGGTGGAACCAGCGCGTGTACAGGCCGGTCACGATCGACGGGAACGTCTGCAGGATCCAGATCCCACCCAGCAGCTGCATGTTGATCGCCGTGGACTGGTCCATGGCGATCACGAAGATCAACGCCCCAAACTTCACCACCAGGGAGATCACCTTGGACATCTGGGCTTCTTGGCGCGGGGTGGCGTCGGGCTTGAAGAAGTCCTTGTAGATGTTCCGGGTGAACAGGTTGGCGGCCGCGATGGACATGATGGCCGCCGGCACCAGGGCGCCCACGGCGATGGCGGCCAGGGCAACCCCGGCAAACCAGGACGGGAAGTTGTCCAGGAACAGCTGCGGGACCACCAGCTGGGGGTTGATCGTCTTGCCGTCCAGCTCCACCGGGTGTGTGCCGGCGGCGATGGCCACGTACCCCAGCAGGGCCAGGAATCCCAGCACCAGGGAGTACAGCGGCAGCACGGCGGCGTTCTTGCGGATGGTGTTGCGGCTCTTGGTGGCCAGCACGCCGGTGATGGAGTGGGGGTACATGAACAGGGCCATGGCCGAGCCCAGCGCCAGTGTCGCGTACGCGGAGTAGCTGTCGGCACCGGGAATGAACGGGCCGGGAACCTTGCCGGTGGCCGGGTTCACGGTGGTCATCTTCTCCTGGGCGGCACCGAAAATGTGCTCCCAGCCGCCAAACTTGGTCGGCAGGTAGATGATGGCCACAATCACGGCCAGGTAGATGAGCACGTCCTTGACCACGGCAATCATGGCCGGGGCGCGCAGCCCGGACGTGTACGTGTAGGCGGCCAGCACCACGAATGCGATGATCAGCGGCAGGTCATTGAGGAACCAGTTGCCGGGGCTGCCCACGCCCAGCACGGTCAGCACGGCCTTGATGCCCACCAGCTGCAGCGCAATGTAGGGCATGGTGGCGATGATGCCGGTGACGGCAATGGCCAGCGACAGCGGCTTGCTGCCGTAGCGCCCGCCCACAAAGTCCGCGGTCGTGACGAAGCCGTGCCGCTTGGAGACCGACCACAGCCGGGCCATGAGCAAGAACACGATCGGGTACAAGACGATGGTGTAGGGCACGGCGAAGAATCCGCTGACGGACCCCGCCGCCCACATGGCCGCCGGCACCGCCACAAAGGTGTACGCCGTGTACAGGTCGCCACCGAGCAGGAACCAGGTGATCCACGAACCAAACTTCCGCCCGCCCAGGCCCCACTCATCCAGGGAGTGTAGCCCGTCCGTGCCGCCGCCGCGCCACCGCGCCGCATAGAATCCCAGGACGCCCACCAGCACAAAGAGAACGACGACGACGACCAGCGCGGTCACGTCGACGCCCCGCGCTGCCTGCGTGGCCGTGACCACGGCGCTCGGCAGGGCGCTCACTTCGCGTCACCTTCGGCGTCGTAGCTGCCGTTAATGGTGCCCGCACCCTTCACGTCGGCCCGGCGTCGATTGTCCTCGGTAATCATGAGCTTGTAGGAAATGCCGATTAGGGCCGCACAGATGGGCACCCACATCATTTGGTACCAATAGAAGAAAGGAAAGCCGAAGAGGTGTGGATCGGCATGGGCGTACAGGGGCACGCTCAGCGGCAGGACAATGGCCGCGGCCAGCAGAATTCCGCTGATGACATAGGGGAGCGGTTTGGCCGGGCCGCGGGTAGGTGATTCGTGCGTAGTGTTCGAAATGGACATTGCGGCTCCTTTTGGATCGTCTTTCGGATCGGCGGTCCCCAATTACTTTTTTTGACAGTTCATGGTAAGGACATGCMGGTACGTCGCGATAGGGAATTTGCGAAAAAACTTTCACATCCGTAAATTCACCACCGTTCCTGTGTCCCGATCCGTCCGTCCGTGGTCGAGAACCAGGCGCCATGGGCGGGTCCGGTCCAAAGACTGGCAAAATGGGTGAATGCCCTCCCCAGAAACCCTCACGGACCTTTTTGCCCCGGACCCCGCCACCGTGCCCGCAGCCGTGCCCGGACGTTCCGCTGCGCAGGGCGAGTTCGCCTTCCGGGTCGGCACCCGGCTCAACGATTCGTGCGCGCCCGCGGCAGCCGCCGTCGACCGCAACGGCGGCCCCTTCCTGGGCCGCACCGGAGTCATCACCACCCCGCACGGGACCATCAAGACCCCCGCATTCATCGCGGTGGGCACCAAGGCCACGGTGAAGTCCGTGCTGCCCGAGTCCATGGCCCGGCTCGGCGCGCAGGCGCTGCTGGCCAACGCCTACCACCTGTACCTGCAGCCGGGCCCGGACGTGCTGGATGCCGCCGGCGGGCTGGGCCGGTTCATGAATTGGCCGGGGCCCACGTTCACCGACAGCGGCGGATTCCAGGTCATGAGCCTGGGGTCGGGGTTCAAGAAGGTCATCAACATGGACGCCGCGGCCGCCTCCCCGCACGCCGGCGCGGACGATTCGGTGGCCGCGGGCAAGGAGCGGCTGGCCCACATTGACGACGACGGCGTCTGGTTCAAGTCGCACCTGAACGGGGACATGCACCGCTTCACCCCCGAGGTCTCCATGGCGGTCCAGCACCAGATCGGGGCGGACATCATGTTTGCCTTTGACGAGCTGACCACGCTGCTGAACTCGCGCGCGTATCAGGAGATGTCCCTGGAACGCACCCGGCTGTGGGCACAACGGTGCATCGATGAGCATTTCCGGCTGACCGAAGAGCGCACGGGCAAGCCCTACCAGGCGCTCTTTGGGGTGATCCAGGGCGCCCAGTACGAGGACCTGCGCCGGAAGGCCTCCGTCGATCTGGGCGCGATGAACTTTGACGGGTTCGGCATCGGCGGAGCGCTGGAGAAGGAAAACCTGGGCACGATCGTGCGGTGGTGCGCCGAAGAACTGCCGGAGGACAAGCCGCGGCACCTGCTGGGCATCTCCGAACCCGACGACATCTTCACGGCCATCGAAAACGGGGCGGACACCTTTGACTGCGTCTCCCCCACCCGGGTGGCCCGCACCTCGGCGTTTTACACCCCCGACGGCCGGGCGAACCTGTCCAACGCCCGCTTCAAGCGGGACTTCACGCCCCTCGTGGAGGGCTGCGACTGCTACGCCTGCGCCAACTACAGCCGCGCCTACATCCACCACCTCTTCCGGGCCAAGGAGATGGTCTCGGCCACGCTGGTCTCCATCCACAATGAGCGGTTCGTGGTGAAGATGGTCGACGACGCCCGCCTCGCCATCGAGGACGGCACCTTCTTCGAGTTCAAGGCCGAGACCCTGCGCCGGTACTATCCGGGCCGGTAGCGCCGGGCCGGCCCTGCAGCGCCGCCCGGGACCCCGGGGCGCGGGGGGATGCGAAAGGGGCGCAGGCCTTCCGGACGGAAGGGCCGCGCCCCTTTCTGGTGGAGCTTGTACCGCTGCGCCCGGGCCGCAACCGGCTCCGGGCGACGTCGCGGCTAGGCCAGCACGGCCAGCTTGGAGTTCTTGCGGGCGAACATGGCGTGGTCGAGCGACAGGCGGCCGGGGCCGACCAGCACCACGGCCAGTGCCGCCGCGGCCAGCAGGAGGACCAGCTCAAAGCCGCCGGCCTCGACGAAGACGCCCGCCGGTGCGTGGACCAGGACGATGGCGCCGACCATGTTGAGGGTCAGCAAGGCCGCGATCGGGCGGGACAGGACGCCCAGGACCAGGGCGATGCCGCCGGCCAGTTCCAGTGTGGCCACGACGGGGGCCACGAGGTCGGCCGCGGGGACGCCCATCTGGGCAAAGGCGCCCTGGGTGCCGGCGATGGTGAACTCGTTGTATTTCTGCCAGCCATGGGCGGCAAAGAGGAAGCCGACCACTATGCGCAAGATGGTGCGGGCGGCCGTGGACAGGGCGGGGGTGTTCATGAAATTCTCACCGTTTCGGGGATCGGGGGCTGTCCGGACCGGGTACCGGGCAGCAATTGCTTGTAGCTTCAATAAAATTGTCTCAGCAATTTAGTTGAAGTGTCAACTAATCAATCCGCGGGCCCGTCCCGGTGGCCGGTGCGCCCGGCTCAGGCCCCGTACGTGGGTTCGCGGCGCTTGACCCAGCCGATCACCAGCGTGGTGACGGGGACCAGCAGGTACTCGACGCCGGTCTTGTACAGGAACCCGACAATGACGTAGTTGGCGAACATGCCGAAGCCGACGATGCCGATCACGGGCGCGGCGATGGTGCAAAAGATCAGGGTGTCCACAAATTCGCCGACCCCGCTGGAGCCCATGAGCCGCACCCACAACTTCCGCTCCCCCTGGCGGGCCTTCAGCCGCACCATGATGAGCGAGTTGATGGTCTGCCCGGCCAGGAAGGCCAGCAGGCTGGCCAGCACAATCTGCGGGACCGGGCCCAGTGCGACCTCGAGCGCGTTCTGCTTGGCCACTCCATAGTCGTCGGTGAAGCCGGGCAGCGCGATGATCACCCAGTACGCCAGGGATGCGAAGACGGATAGCGCGAACGTGGTGAAAATGGCCTTGCGCGCCATCTTGAAGCCGTAGATTTCGCTGATTACGTCGCCGAGGATGTACGCGAAGGGAAACAGGAAGAAGCCGCCGTCCGTCACGATCGGACCGAACTGCACCCCCTTGGAGGCGCCGATGTTGGAGAGGATGACGATGACCGCCATGCAGGCGAGCAGGATGCCGTAGTAGCGGCTTCCGACGGCCGCAAACACGGGCCCGGACTTAAGTGCAGGGGCTGGGGCGGGGGAGGAGTTGCTTTGCAGCGAGGACATGGTGATGGTCTCAAATCGTTGGGGGAAGTGGTTCGCCAGCCCCCGCCCCGAGGGGCGGCCGGCCGGCTGTATTATCACTGGGCCCGTCTGCACCCGGGCCGCCACCAATTCTGCCACGGTTCGCGCCGGGCCGCCCCGCGGGCGCCATGAAAGCCGGTGCGCTGCGGCGCTCCCGCGTGCATGGTTGCAATTTCCGGCAGTGCGAGAGAATTCCATCCACGTGCCGCGCACCCTCGGCGGCGAACCATGCCAATGCGGGCACTATGCGCACGGCCCACCGGTGGGTGACGCGCATAGGCAAATTTTTATTCCGCTATGCGCAGGACCGAACGCGAGTATTGCGCAGCGTGGCCACGGGCGCCAGACTCCGCACCGGTCCGGCGCATAAGAATAGTTGCGCACGCCCGATTTACCGCGTGAAGCTGAGCAGCTCCGCCACCTTCGACCAGCCGTCCGCCGCAAGGAACCGTTCGGCCTGGGCGGCGTCGGCCACGAGGTACAGGACGTCGGCGCCGTGCAGGAACGCCTCGTCGCCCAGGGACGCCACCATGGCGGTCTCAAACACGCCCACAAGCTCGTCGTGGCCGTCATAGACCCGCAAGTTGCCCAACACCGCCAACGCCTCTTGGAGCCGGATCCGCCCCTCCGCCACGGGACGGTCAAAAAGGGCCACCTCAACGGCGTCGTAGTTGGGCATCGGGGCCTCGGCGATGTAGGCGTCGGCGGGCAGTACGGGCACCAGATCGAGGTCGTCGGTCAGCGCGCTCAGCAGGACCAGCGCCCCGGACTCGCGCAAGCCATGCGCGGCGGCAAATTGGCGGGCGGCGTAGGAGTCCGCGGTGGCCAGCGTCAGCACGGCTCCGTCGATGGCGGTGATCTGCGCCTCGGCGCCGTCTGCGGGCCAGGCGATCAACCGTTCAGGCACCGCACCGGCGATGGCTACAACCGGGCCGTCCACCGTTGCGTCGAGGTCGCGCACCGCGGCCCAGGCCGGGCCCCATACCGGAAGTGATTCCTGCCATTGCGTCATAGTCTGTATCCYTTGCCTCGGTGCCTGCGGTGGCCGTCGGCCGGCAGGAACGGTCCGGCAAGGGACCGTTTGCCGCGCCATCTCCAGCATATGCCCGCCCCGATCCCCTCATTCGGCGCACCCTTGGCACTGCACCGGGCGCGGCGGCTACCGCCCAATCTCGGTGCGCACCGCGTACAGCTCCGGGAAGAACGTCAAGTCGAGGGCCCGCTGCAGGAAGCCCACGCCGGAGGAGCCGCCGGTGCCGGTCTTCATGCCGATGATGCGCTTGACGGTGCGCACGTGCCGGAAGCGCCACAGCTGGAAGTTGTCCTCCAGGTCCACCAATTCCTCGCAGGCCTCGTACAGGTCCCAATACTCATCGGGCTGTTCGTACACGACGCGGAACAGCTGCACCAGGTCCTCGTTGAACACGTGCGCCTTCGTCACGTCGCGCCCCAGCAGTTCGGCCGGGACCGCGAAGCCTCGCCGGGACAATAGGGCCAGGAATTCGTCGTACAGGCTGGTCTGCCCCAGGATTTCCGCCAGCATGGCGTGCGCCTCCGGGTTGGCTTCAAACACCTTGAGCATGCCGGCATTTTTGTTGCCCAGCATGAACTCCACGGCCCGGTATTGGTATGACTGGAACCCCGACGCCGAGCCCAGGTCACCCCGGAATTGGGCGTACTCACTCGGGGTCAGGGTGGCCAGCACCGACCATTGGTCCGTCAGCGAGCGCTGGATGTGCTTGACCCGGGCCACGCCCTTCATGGCGGCGCGCAAATTGTCGGCGGCCAAATAGGAGCGCACGGCACGCAGTTCGTGCAGCACCAGTTTCAGCCACAGCTCGGAGGTTTGGTGCTGGATGATGAAGAGCATTTCATCGTGGTGGACGGGCCGGCTGACGGGCTGTTGGGCGCTCAGCAGCGTGTCCAGGGCCAGATAGCTTCCGTAGCTCATCTTGTCGCTGAAATCCGTCTCGATTCCAGCCTCGATCGTGCGGGTGTTGTGCGGCATTGCCATCCTTTCCACAAAGCGGTTTCCCCACACTTTACGCCCGCGGAAGATTGGCCAGCACCAGCTCCCGGCACACGGCCCAGGCCTCGGTGGTGACGTCGATCAGCGCGTAATGGTCTCCGGGAACCTCCACATAGGCGGCCGTCCCGCCCGCCGCTGCCACGGCGTCGACGTAACTGCGGCTCTGGGCGGCGGGGACGTCGTCGTCGTCCCTGGCATGGACCGCGTAGACGGGCACGGCCAGGGGCACGGCGGCCAGCGGATCCGCCCGCGCCACGTCCGCACCCAGCAACGCGGTGACGGCGTGGTTGCTCAGGCCCAGCCGCTGCGCCTCGGCCAGGTTCAACAGCCCCGACTGGCTGACGACGCCGGTCACCGCCACCGGGTCCGTCCCGCCTTCCGCCGCTGCCGGCAGGCCCGCCCGGCCCGCCGCCCAGACGGCCAACTGGCCGCCCGCCGAATGCCCCAGGGCCACCACGTGGCCCAGGTCCAGCTCGTGGTCGGCGGCGGCGGCGCGCAGGGCATCGATCCCGTGCGCGACGTCGTCGAACGTCTCCGGCCAGCCGCCGCCGTTGCCCAGCCGCCGGTACTCCAGGTTCCAGGCGGGGACCCCGTGCGCGGCGAGGTCGCGGGCCAGCGGGGCGCCAAGCTCGGCCGTGTAGCGGGCGCGCCAGAAACCGCCGTGAATCACGACGGCCACGCCTTGACGGCTGCGCTGCGCGGGCAGGTACAGCTCCGCCCATTGCGAAGGGTCGGGGCCGTACGCGTAACGTTGCGGTGCCTGGGTCATCTCCGTAGCGTATCCGTTCCAGGCCGCGCCAAACCCGGCACGAGCCCGGCGCAGACCGGGACGGGAATCTTCGCGGCGGCGGCGAGGTTAGCCCCACAGAGCGCACCCACGGGAAAGGGAGATCAGTATGAAGGCCATGGCTTATGCACGGTACGGCGGCCCGGAGGTCCTGGCGCCAACGGAGTTGCCCGCACCCAAGGTCGCCCCCGGGTCAGTGCTGATTCAGGTCAAGGCGGCCGGCGTCAACCCGGTGGACTGGAAGATCATGGCCGGCAACCTCGACGGGATCATGGACACCACATTTCCCGTCGTGCCGGGCTGGGACGTGGCCGGGGTGGTGGCGGCGGTGGGCTTTGACACCCCGGAATTCTCCCCGGGCGACCACGTGTATTCCTACGGCCGGCGGGACACGGTCCAGGGCGGCACCTTTGCCGAACTTGTGACCCTGCCGGTGGCCATGGTGGCACGCAAACCGCGAACCCTCACCTGGGAGCAGGCCGCCGGCCTGCCGCTTGCGGGCCTGACGGCGCAGCGCACCCTTGACGCCCTGAACCTTCAGCCGGGCGAGACCTTGCTGATCCACAACGGCTCCGGCGGGGTGGGGCGCATTGCTATCCAGCTGGCCGTCCACGCCGGTGCCCGGGTCATCGCCACGGCCTCGACGAGGAATCACGGCCGCCTGGGCGAACTCGGCGCAGAGCCGGTGGACTACGGCGACGGCCTCGTCCGGCGCGTGCACGAGCTCGCCCCGGACGGAGTGGACGCCGTGGCCGACTTTGCCGGCGGCGTCCTGGCCGACACGCTCGTACTGTGCAAGCCCGGCGGCAGGCACGCGTCCATCGCCGACCGTTCGGTCGTTGAACACGGCGGCCGCCACATCTGGGTGCGCCCGGATGCGCGCGAGCTGGACCGGCTCACCGCACTCATCGAGGCCGGCACGCTGAGCGTGGACGTGGCCGCCACCTTCCCCATGCAGGACGCCGCCGCCGCCTTCGAGGCCAGCATGGCCGGCCATGGGGGCGGAAAGATCGTGCTGACGGAATTCACCGCCTAGCCCGTCCCGCCCGGACGAGGATATGGACATTCGCTGGTGGTAGACCACCGGCGAATGTCCATATCGGCGTCCCCGGCGAGGCGCGGAGGCTGGATTTACCCGGCCGCGTGCACGCGCAGCTGCATCAGGGCGAGGTCGGCCAGCGGAGTGGCGACGTCCAGGTCCCTGGCGCGGCGGGTGAAATCGCCCAGAATGTGCTCGGTCTCGTTCGGCAGCCCGGCGGTCACGTCCCGGTACAGGGAGGACGTGAACGCGGACCCCGGTGCGGTGAGAAACGCCAGCGACGCCTGGAATTCCGCAGCGGGCACCGGATGGCCCGCCCCGGCAGACACGGCGGCGGCCTCGGCCAGGGCGGCCCGGACAAACGCCCCGCCGCCCGGCACCGTGACGATGGCGCCGACCGGCCCGCGCATCAGGCACGTCACCACCCCGGCGGTGACGATGAACACCCATTTGTGCCACATGGCGGCGAGCGCGTCGGGGATGGCCTGGGCCGTGAAGCCCGGGACGTCAATCTGTGCAAGGATCCGCCGGACGCGTTCGGTGGGTCCGCCGGTCGGTTCGCCGACGTCCCAGGTGGCGAGCGGGTTGAGCTGGAGGATGTCGCCGTCGTCGTTGATGGTGGTGACCACGCGCACCACGCCGCCGAGCACCTTCTCCGGCCCGAACGCCGCGGCCAGCGCGTCCAGGTGGGCCATGCCGTTGAGGAAGGGGATGATCACCGTGTCGGGGCCGACGGCGGGGCGGAGGTCGGCGATGGCGGCGGCCAGCCCGGCGGCCTTGACGGTGACGATCACGACGTCGAACGTCTCCCGCAGCTCGCCTGCCGTGACCAGCCGGGGCGTGACGGTCTCGTCCCGGCCCAGGCCCGTGATCCGCAGCCCGCGCCGGCGGAGGGTCTCGGCCCGGCCCGCCCGCACCAGGAAGGTCACGTCCCGCCCCGCCTGGGCCAGCCGGCCGCCAAAGTAGCCGCCGGTGGCCCCGGCTCCCACGACAAGAATTTTCACGACTGTCCTTCCAGCTTTCGGCGGTGGCGGTGCCGGCCGTACTCGTGCCAGGTCAGTACCACGATCAGGATATCGAACACGGTCAGGGCGATGAGCCCGGCCGACGGTGTGAGCGTGAGTTGGTAGAGCTGGTACAGGATGAAGATGACCAGGACAGCTATCATCCACGGGTAGGCCCACAGCTTGTCCAGCAGCAGGGCCGTTACCAGGACGACCTTGACGATCCCGTGGGCCAGCAGGTACAGCGCCGTGAAGACCACCGCGGCCCCGGTGACGCCGGCGGCCGTGTGCAGGAGGTGGGTGGCGATGAAATCGTCGGGGTCCTCGGAGAGCTCCGGCTGGGTGACGATGACGGCGAGTTCATGGATTCTGGCCGGGGAGATGAACAGCAGCAGCGTTCCGACCACCAGTTCCAGGACGCCGTCCAAGCCCTTCAGGACGATGCCGACGGCGAAGAACCGCTCCCACCAGTCCGTGACCCTGAGCCTGCCCATGCCGCCTCCACCCGGAATTCTGTTTGGAGCCTAGCATCGGGGCCCCGTCATGGCACCGGCTGCCCGCCGGTCCCGGCCTTGAAGGTCTCCACCGTGAAGTCCAGCAGCGCCCGGGCGCGCGGACTGAGGCTGCCGTGCGCGGGCCAGATGCCGCTGATGGTGGTCCGACTGGCCGGCCGGGTGAGCGGCCGGACGGCCACCGGGAGGCCTTCCAACGTCACCGGCGCCCAGTTGGGCCGCGACATCAGCAGCCCGTAGCCCAGACCCCGGCCCACGAGCGCCTGGACCAGGATGATCTGCGGCATGTGGGCCACGATGTTCGGCCGGAGCCCGCGGTCCGCGAAGACCCTGTGCGTGTTGGCCGTGCTGGGGCTGGAGTCATACATGATGAGAGGTTCCGGGGCCAGTTGGGCCAGGTCCACGGTTTCCTGCTGCGCCAGCGGATGGTCGACGGGCAGCACCGCCTGCAGCTCCGTCTCATAGATGGTCCGACGCTCAAAGCCGGTTGGCAGTTCCATGTCATAGACAATGGCCAGGTCCAGCCGGCCGCTTTCCAGCGCGGGCAGCAGCTCGTCGTGGGTGCCCACCACGACCTCCACCTCCACGCCGGGATGGACCTTGGGCATGCCGCCCAAGATCGCCGGCAGCACGCTGGCCGCGAAGCTGGCGAAGCAACCCAGCTTCACGGGCCCCTTCAACGTCCCCGTTGCGCCGCTCATCTCCGCCAGCAGGTCCTCGGCACTGCCCAGCAGCGCCCTGGCCCGTATGGCGAAGTGCTCCCCCGCAGGGGTCAGGTCCAGGCCCCGGGACTTGCGGCGGATGCACAGCTGCTCCCCCACGGCGGTTTCCAGGCGTGTAATGGCCTGCGAGAGCGCGGACTCGGAGAAGTGAAGGGAGGCGGCGGCCTCGCTGAGCGTGGGAAAGTCGGCGAGAGCCACAAACAGCTCCAGCTGCCGGAAGGTGAACCTGGGCATCAGCGCTTCTTTCATAAAACCGTATTAGTTTCCCTAGTTTCATAAGTTTACCCGCGGATGTTTTGGTGTGACACTAATTACACCCCGCCGCCCATGCCCTGCCCCGCCGTCGCGTTCACTCGCAAGCCGGGCCGGCAGCTACCCAAACCCCGTCAAGGACTAAGAACATGAGCAACAATCCAGCCGTGGACCCGCGGCGCACGCAGCGCCGCGTCGCATTCGCGACCCTGATCGGCACCACCGTCGAGTGGTACGACTACTTCATCTACGCCACGGCCGCAGGCCTGGTATTTGCCCATCTGTTCTTTGAACCGGCCGGCGCCCAGATCGGATTGCTGCTCGCGTTTGCCTCGGTGGGCATCAGCTTCCTCTTCCGCCCCCTCGGCGCCTTTTTGGCCGGCCACTTCGGGGACAGGATTGGCCGCCGGGCCATGCTGGTGCTGACCCTGTTGCTCATGGGCATCTCCACCATGTTGATCGGCCTGCTGCCCACGTTTGAGACGGCGGGCGTGCTGGCCCCGGTGCTGCTGCTGGTCCTGCGCATCCTCCAGGGTGTCTCCGCAGGCGGGGAATGGGGCGGCGCCGTCCTGATGGCCGTCGAGCATGCCCCCGCCAACAAGCGCGGGCGGGCGGGCTCGTTCCCGCAGCTCGGCGTGCCGCTGGGGCTGCTGCTGGCCTCCGGGGTCATGGCCCTGATGACCGGCGTCATCGCCCCCGGCGAGGCATTCCTGGCCTGGGGCTGGCGCATCCCGTTCCTGCTCAGCTTCGTGTTGATCGGCGTCGGCTACTTTGTGCGCCGCGCCGTGGAGGAGAGCCCGGTGTTCCTGGAGATCGCCGAAAAGAAGCAGCAGCCCAAGGTTCCCGTCGTCGAACTGTTCCGCAAGCATTGGCTCCTGGTCATCCTGGCAGCGCTGGTGTTTGTGGGCAACAACGCGGCCGGGTACATGGCCACGGGCGGCTTCATCCCCAGCTACGCCACCAACCCCGACGGCATCGTTGGCCTGGCCAAGACGCCCGTGTTGATCGCCATGACCTTTGCCGCGGCCATGTGGCTGATCTTCACGGCTTTGGCGGGCGTCCTGGCCGACAGGGTGGGGCGCAAGCGCACCTATATTGTCGGTTATATCGCCATGGCCCTGACCGTGTTTCCGCTGTTCCTGTTGATCAACACGGGCCAGCTGTGGGCCCTGTACCTGGCGTTGCTGCTGCTCACTTTTGGCCTGGGCCTGACCTACGGCCCGCAGGCGGCCTGGTACAGCGAGATCTTCCCGGCCTCGGTCCGCTTCTCCGGCGTCTCCATCTCCTACGCCATCGGCGCCATTTTGGGCGGCGCTTTCTCCCCCTTGATCGCCCAGTGGCTGCTG
This sequence comes from Specibacter sp. RAF43, assembly GCF_052114065.1. NCBI lineage: Bacteria > Bacillati > Actinomycetota > Actinomycetes > Micrococcales > Micrococcaceae > Specibacter > Specibacter sp. RAF43. The sequence continues at coordinate 15,114 of NZ_JBFREA010000017.1, forward strand.
CAGGCCACCGGCACCAGCCTGGCCATCTCCAGCTACCTGCTGCTCACCACGCTCATCGGCCTGGCCGCGGTGATCATGCTCAAGGACCGTTCCGGGATCGACCTCAGCGTCACCAACCAGGCCGAGCAGGAAGTGGGTGCCACCATCTTTGACAAGCGCCAGCCGACCGCGGCCGCCGCTGCCCGCTAGCACCCATACGAGTTACGACAGTACGACAGTACGAGGTACGACGGCGGCACCCGCCTTTTGGGGGTGCCGTCGTCGTGCCTCGTCCGGGTTCCGGCCGGCTCCCGGATCCGCCTCCGTGGGCTTGCAGCGTGCCCGCATTTACCGGGTCTCCGGTCCCCGGCAGGCCCGCTCCCGCCGCATCACCCACGCGGCCAACATCGCGACGGCCAGCTCAAGGGCGATAACGCCAAGCATCGAGGCCGCCTGCGGCACGGCAGGGGCCATGCCGCCGCCGCCCGCCGCTCCCATGGAATCCATCGATCCCACGCCGCCATGGACGTGCCCCGTCTGGGAGGCCGGTGCCAGAAGCACGATGGCGTGCACGGCGACCATGGCCAAGGCCATCACGAAGAGAAGCCGCACGCCGCGGTCGTGGGCGCGGCGCCACACGGCCACGACGCATGGAAGGCACGCGGCGGCCATGAGGACCATAAGCCCGCCCTCCCACGGCATGGCGCGGTGTTCCCACGCCATCCAGACATGCGCGCCAACCGATGCCAGTGCGACGGCCGCGCACAGGCGGGCCGGGATCCCGACCCGCCGTGGGCGGCGGACACGGCCTACCGTGTCAGCAATGACACTGGTCGCCACCGTCGGCCTCACCCTGGTGACCCTGCTCGCCGTGGTGTCCGGCTTGGGTACTCGCCGGTACATCCAGGACGGGGCTGCGGTCAAAGAAGCCCTCCGGGCGCAGCTTGAACCCCACGGAGTCGACCGGCATGATCGGCCAGTCCTCCACGCGCGGGAAGTGCGTCAGGCCAAAGGTGTGCCAGAGGACGATGTCCTGGCCATCCAGTTCGCGGTCCGCCTCGATATAGGACGGCAGGCCGGCCCCGCCGCCGTGCTGGTTGACGAAGTCGCCGGTCGGGTAGCGCTCCCCTTCGGCAAACTGCGTGACCCACAGGTCCTTCGTGGCAAAGGCGGCCCGCTGGGCCACCGAGGAAGCCCGATCGGCAAGCAGCATGGGCTGGCCTTGTGGGTGCAACTTGTAGCCCACCGGCTCGCCCAGGCGATTGCGGGACGTCGGGTTGGTGACCACCCACGTCCGCCCGGCGCGCATGTCCGCCTCGCGGACGCCGTCGGACTCCCGGGCCAGGACGGTGCGCTTGCGGGTGAAGGCGTTGCCGCGCTCGTTGCCCTCGCCCATGGGAACGCGCACGATGTCCTCCTCCTCGACGCGGTTGGCCAGCCCGTCCAGGGCCATGTCCAGCCGCGCCCCGAACAGGTGCTGGTGGTACGGCGCGCCCAGCCCAGGGGCGAGTTCCGAGGCGTAGGGGTACCCCTTGCCGGGGTAGGCGCTGGTGAACACCACGCCGGTGGCCTTCGCCTCGAACTCGATTGTGCCGTCCAGGTAGAGGTACCAGTAGAAGCCGTAGTCGTAGTTGCCGATGGTGGTGAAGAAGGAAACCACCAGGCGGCGGTTGCGTCGCGTGTAGTCGATGCCGCTCCACAGGTCCGAGTGCTTGGAAAGGATGGACCAGTCCTCCTCGTGCATGCAGATGCCGTTGCGGATCTCGCGCGGGTTGCCGAACGCGTCGCTGATGACCGGGCTCAGGTAAGTGATCTCCCCGAGGCAGTCGCAGCCCAGCTCCAGCGAGTTGGCGTACTGGCCCACCAGGTATTCGCCCGTGTCAAAGTAGTTTTGCCAGGACCGCACGGGGGACGGGTCGCCGTAGGGCACCACCATTTCGGCGATCGAGGCGCGCTTGATGATGGAGCGGCGGCGCCCGCCGTCGTCGAACGCCAGGTTGTGTAGGATGACTCCCTCGCGCGCGTCAAAGCCCACGTCCAGACTCCACTTCTCCCATTCAACGTGGTTGCCGCCGGTGAGCGTGAAGCTGGGCCCCTCCGGCTGGGTGATGCTGATGGGCCGCTGGGTCCCGCGCAGCGGTCCCGTCAGCTCCGGGTCGGTGTAGTTGCCATGTTCGGCCGGGACGGGAACGACGCCGAAGTCCAGCACGGCGTCGACCGACTTGTTGGTCACGTCGACGTAGGCGACGAGCCCGTCCACCGGGTGCGCCCATGGGCTGTCTTCCGGGAAGTTCTGGACAAACGCCAGCCCGCGCAGGATCCGCCGACCCTTTTCCTCCGGGTATTCAAAGACGCCGGCGGACAGCGGGGCCACACGGACCTTGGCGACGTCGAGCTGGCGTGCTTCCAGGGCCTTGAGCCATTCAGGGTGGCTGGCCAGGATCGACTCCACCACCTCGAACTCCTCCTCCAGCACGGGAAGCTCCCCGGCGGTGGCCGTGTCCAGTTCGACGGCGGATTCCACGGTTCCAAGGGTCACGGAGACCACCGCGTCCCGTGCGGCGGCGCCGGAAACGTCGTGCAGGAATACCCGGAAGCGGCGGTTGAGCGCGGTGGCGCCACGTGGCGGATCCAGCAGGCCGAGGTAGGCAATGCGGGCAGACTCCCCCAACAGCCCGGAAGACTGGAGGATGTCCCGCACGGACGCGATCTCCGCGGCGCTTGCCAGTGAGTGGGGGGCGACGTCGACGTCGGTGGAGGCTGTCATTGCTTCTCTTTTCCTGGCGGGGCGGCCGATATGCGGCAGCTCCTGTTTTTATTCTATGGTTGTAGAGAATACCCACACGTAAGATGCATCACAAGGGGTCAACCCCATGTTTTTGCCGCGACGGCCCGCCAGGAGAACTTCAGTGCCCAAGATTGTCGACCATGACCAGCGCAGGCTTGAGCTGGTGGATGCCACCTGGCGGATCATTGCCCGGCACGGGATTGAGGGCGCCACCATGCGTGAAATCGCACTCGAGGCCGGCTTTGCCAACGGCGCCTTGAAGCCTTACTTCCCAACCAAGGACCACCTCATCACCTTCGCGTTCGGCCACGTCTTCAACCGGACCAACCAGCGCATTGCCCACACTTCCGCCGGCAAGGTAGGCCTGGAGGCGCTGCGCAGCTTCTGCCAGGAAGTGCTGCCGCTGGACGAGGACCGCATCAACGAGGCCCGGATCGTGATCCCGTTCTGGCAAAAGGCCCTGACCGACCCCGTAAAGGCGGAACTGCACGAAACCTCCATGAACCAGTGGCGCTCCGCCATGGAGGGATACCTGCGCCAGGCACGGGACCGCGGGGAGATCACCACCGCCGTGAGCGACGAGGACATAGTCAACCAACTGATGAGCATGCTCTTGGGCGCCCAGATCATCGCGGCCATGTCCCCCGGGGCACACTTACCAGCCCAGCTGGACGCCGCCCTGGACGCTTTCCTGCAACTTCTGGTCCCTTGACGATCCCCACCGTTGCCCCTGGCATACGGTCAAGGACTCACCCGGTCCGCCCGCCAACCGGCCCATGCATCTTTATTCGCCAATTGTCGAAAATAAGTGACAGCGGCCACACGAGCCGCTAGGGTGATGAAAAAGTGTTGTCCGCCACACCTCCGCCGGGGCCCCTGCCAGTCCCTGCGGAGGCCGCCCGGTCGGCACCTTCCCGCCACACAGGCCCCCGCACCACTAGGGAATTTGACACATGACCGCCCCCCTCGACACCTGCTCCCCCGACGCCGCGTACCCCCGCGCTGCCTCGCCTCAAGCCGACGACACTGTCCAGACAGTCGAGGCCCACTCCTTCTCCGCCTGGCACGACCTCATCTCGGAATCCTTTGTGCCGCTGCATGTCCGCTCCGGCGACCCCGCCCACTTCCACGGGCGGCTCCGCTCCCGCGTTCTGGACGAGTTGTCCATCGTCGAGGTCACGGCGACAGGGCACAGCGTGCACCGGACCGCGTCGTTGATCGCCCGTTCGGACCGACTCTACTTCAAGCTGAACCTGCAGCTGGCCGGAACCGGGATCCTGGTCCAGGACAATCGCGAGGCCGTCCTCCGCCCAGGGGACCTGGCCGTTTACGACACACACCGCCCCTACACGCTGGCCTTCGAGTCCGATTTCCGGACACTGGTTCTGATGTTCCCGCACGACGCCCTGGACCTGCCGTCTGGTTCCGTGGGCGGACTGACCGCCACACGGATGGCCGCCGACCAGGGCCTGGGGCGGATGATCAGCCCTTTCATGACCCAGCTGGCCGAGAACCTCGAGGTCCTCTCCGGCCCCAGCGGGCACCGGCTGGCCCACAATGCGGTGGACCTGCTTAGCACCATGTTCGCCGCGGAACTGGACCGGCGCCCGGCCGGCACCGGGCACCCGCACGAGGAATTGTTGGGCCGGATCCGCCGCTTCATCGAGGCGAACCTGGCCGATCCCGAGTTGTCCCCGGCCAGCGTCGCGGCGGCGCACTTCATCTCCACCCGCCACCTCCACAACGTCTTCCAGGAGGCGGGCACCACGGTGGCCCAGTGGATTCGCACGAGGCGGCTGGAGAACTGCCGGCGCGAACTGCGCGACCCACTCCAGGCCCACCGCGCAGTCAGCGCCATTGCGGCCCGCTGGGGCTTTGTGGACGCCGCGCATTTTAGCCGCATCTTCCGTGCCGCCTTTGGCGAGCCGCCCAGCAGCTACCGGCGGCCGGTCCGCGCCTAACAGACGGACAGCCAGCCGGCCCGCCGCATCCGTTCGCCGGGGGTCAACAGCCCTACGCTCATTGACAAGCCGGCGCAATGGCGGGACGGCAACACTGGAGGGAGAGGCATTCATCTGCCCCACCAACCGAGACGAATTGGAGTTTTCATGGAAACGTACGCCGACATCCTTACGTCCATTACCCCGGCCCCCGGAACAACACGGACCCTGTTGGATCCCGCCACGGGTGAGGCCGTCGGCGATGCGCCCGTGCACACCGTGGAAGATCTGGAGCGCGCCGTCGCCGCCGCCACTGCCGCCCAGCCGGCCTGGGCGACCCTGGGCCACGAGGCCCGCAGCGCCGCGCTCGTGCGGGCGGCAGACGCCGTCGAACGATCCGCCGAGGCCCTGGCCGTGCTGCTCTCCCGCGAGCAGGGCAAGCCGCTCAACGGCCCCAACGCCCGCTTCGAGGTGGGCGCCTGCGCCGCCTGGCTGCGCGCCACTGCCGCCACCGAGCTGGCCCCGGAGACCGTGGTGGACGACGGCGAAACGCACGCCGAGATCCACTACCGCCCCATCGGCGTCGTCGGTGCGATCGGACCGTGGAACTGGCCCATGATGATCTCGGTCTGGCAGCTCGCCCCGGCCCTGCGCATGGGCAACGCCGTGGTCCTCAAGCCCTCCGAGTACACGCCCCTGAGCGTGCTGGCCCTGGTCAACGTGATCAACCAGGAACTCCCCGAAGGAATCCTCTCGGTCATCTGCGGCGGCCGCGAGGTGGGCGCCCGCCTGGCCGAGCACCCGGCGATCGGCAAGATCATGTTCACCGGCTCCACCGCCACGGGAAAGGCCATCATCCGCTCCTCCGCCGATACCGTGAAGCGGCTGACCCTCGAGCTTGGCGGCAATGACGCCGGGATCGTCCTCCCGGACGCGGATCCGGCGGCCATCGCCGAGGACCTGTTCTGGGGCGCGTTCATCAACACCGGGCAGACCTGCGCGGCCCTCAAGCGCCTCTACGTGCACGAGGACATCTACGACGCCGTCTGCGAAGAACTCACCAAAGTCGCGGCCGCCATGCCGATGGGCGTGGGGCTCGACGAGGCCAACGTGCTGGGCCCGCTGCAGAACAAGGCGCAGTTCGACATCGTCTCCCGCCTGGTGCAGGCCGCCAAGGACTCCGGGGCGCGCGTGCTCATGGGCGGGGACCCTGTGGCGGACCAGCCCGGCTATTTCTACCCCACCACACTTATCGCGGACATCGAGAACGACAACCCCCTGGTGACGGAGGAACAGTTCGGCCCGGCCCTGCCGATCATCCGCTACAACTCCGTCGAGGAGGCCGTGGAGATGGCCAACGCGCTCGACGTCGGGCTCGGCGCCTCCGTCTGGTCCTCCGACCCCGCCCAGGCCCGCGCCGTGGCCGCCCGCATCCAGGCCGGCACCGTGTGGATCAACAAGCACGGCGCCGTGGACCCCCGCATCCCCTTCGGCGGGGCAAAGCAGTCCGGCTACGGGCTCGAATTCGGGGCCGAAGGCCTCAAGGCCCTCGGAGTCCCCCAGGTCATCAACAGCTAGGGCACTCTCGCACCAGGTCCGGGGATCGTCGCCACACGTGTGGCGACGGTCCCCGCGTCTTGCGGCCACCTCCTGGAAAGTCCTGCACGGTTAGTCAATTCCGGTGCCGGGAACAACAAGCCAGCGCATGTGACACGTGCCACACTCAAGACAACAAATCATATTTCTATGGATGTAGAAAGAAGGCGGGTCCCGCGAAGTCCGCACCAAACTTCGGCAGACCTGCCATACAGCCCAAAATCCAGGCACAACTCACGAAAGGTCCAGCAAGAATGAAGACTAAACGAAAAGTATTCGGGATTACCGGAATTGCCATGTCCGCGGCGCTGATCCTGAGCGCGTGCAGCACTACTGCCGGCGACACCAGCGGAGCTGAACTGACCGGAGCTCCCAACCATGCCGTGAAGAAGGTCCTTTTCGACTACCCCTTCACCGCACTTCCGGTCTACAGCCTCGTGACCAAATTTGCCCAGAAACGGGCTGACGAGACGGGTGTCAAACTTGAGCTCACCAACGACAATATGGACCTGGGACAGCAGGTGACCAACCTAAACACCTATTTGACGTCGGATGTGGACGCCGTCGTTTCATTCCCTGCAGACGCCGCCAGCCTCGAATCCATTTCCAAGCAATACATGAACAAAGGGAAATACTGGGTAAGCTACGGCGGCGATTTGAGCAACCAGGATTCCAGCATAAAGTTCAGCTTTTACCAGTCGGGAAAAACGCTTGGAGAATACGCGGGCAAATGGGCCAACGAGCACCTCGGCGGAAAAGGCGAGGTCCTGATGATCGTGGACCAAACCATTCAGCTCGGCCAAGAACGAACCAAGGGACTCCTCGACGGATTCAGGGCCACCGCCCCGGGCATGACCATCGTTGCGGAGCAGCAGGGCATCACCCCGGACCAGGGACTGTCCGTCACCAACGCCGTCCTGGCCAAGCATCCGAAACTCAACATGGTCCTCGCCGCTGCCGGCGACGCCGCGCAGGGAGGATATCAGGCCTTGGTCACGTCGGGCCGACCCACCAACGACGCCTCCACGTTTGTGGGCGGCTTGGACGGCAACGAGTACGAGCTCCAGCAAATTAAGGCGGGATCGTTCTTCCGCGCCGCCGTAACCGTCGATGCCGAGCAAGTCGGCAATGCGATTATTGACGTTCCACTGGCCTTGGCCAAGGGGCAAGGCGCGAAGGCGAGTCTCGACCTTCCGGTAACCCTGCTCGACTCCTCAAGCCCCAAACTGGACGCTTTCATCGATCAGCTTGGCGGCAAGTGACCACCTCCGAAAACACAAATGATAGGAGGGCCCGTGACAGTCACCGTCAGTAACCTAACGAAGCGGTACGGAACAACCCTGGCCCTGGATTCAGTGGACTTGTCCCTGCAGGCAGGCAAGGTGCATGCGTTGCTGGGACACAATGGAGCCGGCAAGTCTACGCTCATCAAGTGTCTGGGTGGCGGCATTCGTCCTACGGGTGGTTCAATCACCATTGGGGACGAAATGTTCACGGGACTGGATCCACATGCCTCCATCAAGAATGGTGTTTCTGTTATCTACCAACACCTGAGCCTTATCGGCTCATTGACGGTTGCGGAGAACCTCTTCTTGGGTCAAGAGCTCACACGGAATGGACTCTTATCCCGCGGCGAGCAAAACGAGATCGCGAAGTCGTCACTGGAGCGGGTCGGCTCTTCGGTTTCGCCGAACGCAAGAACGGGTGACCTGCCCATAGGCCAGCGTCAACTCATCGAAATTGCCAAGGCTCTTCAACGCCATGCAAAACTCTTGGTTCTCGATGAACCCAGCGCGGCACTCTCGCCCGTGGAGGCAGGTCGGCTTGGGGAACTGGTCATCCAGCTAAAAACTGAAGGTTTGGCAATCCTTTATGTCACCCATCTGCTAAACGAGGTCACTCGACTGGCCGATGACACTACCGTTCTTCGGGATGGCAGGGTCGTTTGGACCTCGCACATGAGCGGCGTGACCAAGGGCGAGCTGGTCGAGGCGATCAGCGGGAAGGACACCGGCACCATGGGCGCGCGGGAACACGTGCCCATGGACGCCGGGCTGCCGCCGGTGTTAAGCGTTACGAAGCTGGCTGGACCGGGGCTGGGCCCCGTCAGCCTGGACGTGCGTCCGGGGGAAATCGTTGCCTTGTACGGGCTTATCGGATCCGGCCGCACGAGGCTGCTGGAAACGCTGTTTGGCGCCCGTAAGGGTACCTCGGGAACTGTCCGGCTCGACGGAAGGCCCATAACGGTCAACAACCCGAACAACGCCTTGAAACAGGGCATTGCACTGGTACCCGGCGACCGGCACAGGCAAGGGCTTTTTGGCAGCCTCTCGGCCCTGGATAACGTCACCGCCCGTGATATGTCCACTGTTGCGAGGGCCGGAGTCCGGTCACTTCGGCGGGAGCACGCGCTCTTCGATGACACGGCCCGCCTGATGTCGCTCAAACCAAACAATCGCTCACTACCAGCCGCGGGGTTCTCCGGCGGAAACCAGCAAAAGCTCCTGATCGGACGATGGGTTAACCCGGCCTCCCAAGTGCGGGTGCTGCTCCTCGACGATCCAACGCAAGGAGTAGATGTGGGTGCACGGGAAGAAATTTACTCGGTCATCCGCGACCTGGCCCGCGAACGCTCCATCGCCGTCATCTTCGCTACCAACGAGCCGGAAGAGGTGCTCGAACTCGGCCACCGTTGCCTTGTCATGGAACGTGGCCGAATACGCCATGAACTTGAAGTGGCCCGCACCAGCGAAGAACAACTTCTTGCCCACATTCATGCAAGTCCGACCGGAAAGGAGAGCGGGGCATGAACCAGCTCGGAACTTACCAGCGAGTCACCAAATTCTTGATAGAGAATCCACTGCTAGTACTGCTTATCGTGATGGTCGGCGCGATCCAAATCGCGACCGGATCACAGCTCACCTGGATGAATCTCAGGGGAATCTTCCTCGACGGTGCCATTATTGCCATCGTTGCGGTGCCGTGCGCGATGCTGATCATCGCCGGTTACATTGACCTGTCAGTGGGGTCAACATTGGCGCTGGGCGGAGTTGTGGCCGGAAAGATCATGGCGGGAGGGGGGAATGCCGGCGTCGCCATTCTCGCGGCTGTCGCCGTCGGGGTCGTGGTCGGCTTCGTCAATGCAATTGTCACTACACGATTCGGGCTGTCGGCGTTTATCACGACGCTGGGGATGCTCACGGCCGTCCGTGGGGTCGCCCAGCTGGTCAGCCCCCTCCCCGTCAACACTTTCGGATCGGCCTTCGGTTTCCTCGGGGTGGGAAATATCGCCGGTATTCCGGTCGCCGTCTGGATTGCAGGACTTTGCCTGGTTGCGGCAGCAGTATTTTTGACGCTCACTCCTTCTGGACGGCACGTTTACGCATTGGGAGTCAACAAGGAGGCCGCCTATCTGTCCGGCATCAACATCAAGCGGCTTCCATTTGTTCTCTATATGTTCTCGGGCGGAGCCGCCGGGCTCGCGGGAGCTGTCACGGTTGCCCGGCTTAACAGCGCCCCGGCCGGGCAGCTGGGCATCGGCTTCGAACTGACCGTGCTGACGGCCGTGCTGCTCGGAGGAGTCGCGCTTACCGGCGGAGAAGGCAATATGTTCGGAGTGATCGTCGGCGTTCTCTTCCTGGGGTTCCTTAATAACGGACTGACCCTGCTGGGGGTGACGACATTTTGGCAGAATGTTGCCAGTGGCATCGCCCTCATCGCAGCCATCGGGATCGCGGCTCTCACGTCCGGGGTCCGCCACAAGTTCGTCCGCCCCGACAAACAGGTCGCCGCGGTTCCCCCGCAGAACGAACTGGTAGCTGCTCTTCCCACCATGCCCCCTCAGTAGCCATGCCAAGTCCTGCACGGGCAGACAAGGACGGTGCAGCGAACAGCAATACGCCACAGTCGATAACTGCCCGACTCAAGGCATCGTTATTCTCCCAATGGAGGTTCAAATGTCACAGGAACAAACCCTCCCACACACCGGCGCCGCCGCCGGCAGCGGGACCAACCAAGGACTGAGCAAGCGCACGCTCGGCGTGCCCGCCCTCGTCTTCATGATCATCGCCGCGTCCGCCCCGCTGACGGTGGTGGCCGGCGGCATCCCCAGCAACTTTGCCGTCACCGGGAACGTCGGCATCCCGCTGTCGTTCATTGTCCTCGGCGTGTGCCTGGTCCTGTTCGCGGTTGGCTACGCGGCCATGAGCGCCCACATCCGCAACGCCGGCGCGTTTTACGCCTACATTGCCCAGGGTATCGGCCGGGCCACCGGGGTCGGTGCAGCGTGGGTTGCCCTGATTTCCTACAACGCGATGCAGATCGGCATCTACGGCCTCTTCGGCTTCGCATCGGCCTCCTTTGTGAATTCCAAGCTGGGGCTCAACGTCCCCTGGTGGGTGGCGGCGCTGGTCGGCTTCGTCATTGTCGGCTGGTTGGGGATCAACAAGGTGGACCTTTCCGCCAAGGTCATCGGCGTTCTCGTGGGGCTGGAGTTCGTGGCCGTCATCGTCTTCGACATCGTGGCCTTCGCCGTGAGCCCGGAAGGCGCCAGCGGTGCCGGACTGACGCCGTCGAACCTGTTCACGGCCGGCGTCGGCGCGGCCCTGGCCTTCAGCATGGCGGCCTTCATGGGCTTTGAGTCCGCGGCCATCTACAGCGAGGAGGCGAAGGATCCCGACCGGTCCATCGCCCGGGCCACCTATATTGCCGTCGGCATCATTTCCCTCTTTTACGCATTCTCCGGCTGGGCCATGACCGTCGGCACGGGCCCCAGCCAGATCATTGCGGAGTCGCAGAAGTATGGGCCGGACCTGCTATTCGTCTTCCTGTCCGGCCACGGCGCCGTGATCGTCTCCGACGTTGCCCAGGTCCTGTTTATCACGAGCCTGCTGGCCGCCCTGATTGCATTCCACAATGCGGTGGCACGGTACGTGTTCTCGCTGGGCCGCGAAAGCGTGCTGCCGCGCGGCTTTGCCCGGGTCAACGCCCGGCACGCCCCGGTTGCCGGTTCGCTGACCCAGTCCGTGCTGGCCCTGGTCATGCTGGCCGTGTTTGCCATCGCCGGGATTGGCTCCCCGCTCGGGGAGCTGTACCCGGTCCTGACCTTCTTCACGTGGTTGACCAACACTGCGGCCTTTGGCCTGGTGCTGCTCCTGGTCCTGATCTCGGTGGCCGTCATCGGCTACTTCCACAAGCACGCGGCCGGGTATTCCCTGTGGACCCGGGTCATCGCACTGGCCCTGGCCGCCCTGACGCTCGGCACGGTGTTCGTGCTGATCGTGGTCAACTTCAATGTCCTGATCGGCTCGGACGGATTCTCTCCCCTGTCTTGGATCCTGCCGGCGCTGGTCCTGGTGCCCGGCATTGCCGGGCTGTTCTGGGGCCTGCGGCTGAAGAAGGAACGTCCGCAGATCTATCGGGGCATCGGCTTTGGCGGGGCTCCGAACACTTCCGCCTGACGTTACTTTCGCTGGCCGCAAAACCGATGAAAGTTCGCAGCCAGAACCGAACATTCTCTCAGGGTTGTGCCCACGTCGGGCCGTGCACGGAAGTCCAAGGCAGGTGCGCCCAAGTCATAGTCAGCGGCATGCGAGAAAGTCCATGCTGAAGGAAGCCTCCCGATGCGGAGTAGACGGGGCTGAAGGGCCCAATGATGTGAAGCAACTAGAGTAGCGGCACTGCCAGAATCAAAGTGACAGCCACTTCGCGGTTGCTTCCGGATGCAGCGCCCAGTCCCCAGAGAAGAGGAAGTCATGTTACCTGCAGATTTTGTTTTTACCAACGGTAAAATCTTCACCGTCGATGATCAGTTCACCGTGGCCGAGGCCCTTGCCGTGCGCGGCGACTCAATTGTCGCTGTCGGCACCTTGGAGGAAGTGAGCGAGTATGTGGGCCCGCAAACGGAGACGATTGATCTCGCCGGCCAATCGGTCATCCCCGGGATTAATGACTCGCATCTGCATGCCATCGCGTTCGGGCTTGACACTCCCCCCTTGTCCCTGGATCTCTCCTACCCAGCTGTCAAGTCCCTCGCTGATATCCGCGAACTCGTCCGCAATGCTGTGGCTGACGCGCCATCCGGAGAGTGGATCATCGGCACCGGCTGGGATGATGGATATCTCGAAGAATGCCTCGCCGAACCGGGACGAGCGCCGAACCGCCACGACATCGACGACGTCTCCCCCAATAACCCGGTGTTCCTGCAGGACTATTCGCGGCATACCTCCTGGGTCAACTCTGCCGCACTCAGGATCGCCGGCGTGGACGAGTCGTCGACGGTGCCCGACGGCGGCGTGGTTGACACCAACGTCGACGGATCCCTCACTGGAGTCCTGCGGGAGGGAGCGCAGTCCCTGGTGCAGCGTGTTCTCCCGGCACTGACGCGCGAACGCCGCGAACAGGCGATCCTTTCCGCCGTCGCCAAGCTCAAGGAGCTTGGTATCACGAGCTTCACCGACCCCGCTCTGGGGCCGGGCGGGGATTCAATAGCCGGCGGCGCCGCGGGGGAGGAAGGATTGGGGGTCTACGCGGACTTGGCGGCTCGAGGAGAATTGGGCGTCCGAGTCAGCACGCTCCTCCTTCCGTCAGGCATGTCGGGGTCAGTGGATGAGTTTGAGCGGAACCTGGAGCAACTCCAGGCCCCGGCCGTCCAGGACAAGCGAAGCTTCCAGGTGCTTGGTGTCAAAGTATTCGCCGACGGGATCCCGCCCAGCGGCACGGCCTGGATGCACGAAGACTACGTAGGGGGAGGATGCGGCTCATTGTGCGTCAGCGGCGACACTGATGAGAAGCGAGTGACGCAGGTCACCGGAATGATTCTCGCCGGACACAAGGCAGGCTACCAGGTGGGGGTCCACGTAACCGGCGATCGTGCCATCGACACTGTTGTCGACGCCATCGTCGCCGCCCAGGAGGCCCACCCTCGACCGGACACCCGCCACTATCTCATCCACGGTGACTTCGTCAGTGAATCGACCCTAAAGCGGATGGCCGCCCACGGCATCGGCGTGAACATGAAYCCCACCATCAAGTGGACGATTTCCGACCTCGAGGTGGGGGTGGTTGGTGAGGAACGCGCCGCCTACGAGTGGCCGTACGCCAGTGCACTCAAGGCGGGGGTGATGTTGATGAGCAGCTCCGACGCCCCTGTCACTGCGCCGGATTGGCGACAAGGCCTGTCAACCATGATTCTCCGTAAGGGCAAGGCCAGCGGCGAGGTCAGCGGTCCCGAACAATGCATCGGGTTGGAAGCCGCCTTGCGCACGTATACGATCAACCCTGCTTGGCAGGACTTTGCGGAAGAGTGGAAGGGGTCCCTTGAAGCCGGGAAGGTCGCAGACCTCTGCGTTCTGGACGCCGATCTTGAACGCATCGACCCGCATGAGATGCCGAACATGCGCGTGGTAATGACCATGGTCAACGGTACGGTTGTCCACCGGGCAGCCACTGGAGTGGCCGCGAGCGCCTAGGACTCTCTCTCCGTCCATGCGTGCGGGCAGGTTGCGGGCGCACTGCACGCCGCCTGCTTTCGACGGCCCGCAGGACGGGGTTCGGCCCCTTCTGTCATTCCAGGATGACAGAAGGGGCCGAACCGTTGTCCACCCATGTCAACCCTGGAGGCAGGATCCGCGCCATCCCGCGTACCGGTGACAAGAAGCTCCGGCGCGGTTGCCGACGCTTCGGGGCTTGGTCAGCACCGGCATGGCGTCACCATTGCGGAAGTCGCGGTCCGCGACGGTGCGCAAACAACCGACCCGGCGTTGGTGGCCAGAAGCACGGACCACGAGCCTCTGTTCTATATCTGAGTCAACTGTCCCAATATGGAATAATCTTAGGATGCCAGCACAAGCGCAACGGCGGTCCGGCCGCCGCCCGGCGACTGAACAGGAAGATGACGTGAGCACAGCTTCAGCAAACAGCGGCGCGGCAACGGCAACGGCACCGGCCCATTCGCAAACGCTTTCGCGCGGCATCCGGGCCCTGGAAATCCTGGCCGACGCCCAGTCCCCCATGACCATTGCCGAGCTGTCGGAAGCCTTGGGCGTGCACCGCTCCATCGCCTACCGGATCCTGCGCACGCTGGAGGACCATTCGCTGCTGATGAGGGACGACGCCGGCCGCGTCCAGGCCGGCCCGGGCCTGGCGGCACTGGCCCGCGGCGTCAACCGCGACCTCCAGACGGCGGCGCTGCCGGAACTGACGGAACTGGCCAATGAACTGTCCATGACGGCGTTTATCGCCGTCTGGGACCATCGCGATTCCGTCACGCTCTTGACGGTGGAGCCCCGCCATTCGGGAGCCACCCTGGCCCAGCGCCCGGGCACGCGCCATTCCTTCAGCTCCGGCGCACCCGGCATCGCCATCCAGTCCGCGATCAGCGAGGACGCCTGGGCGCGACTGGCGCCGGGGCTGCCCTACCGCCCCGAGGCGCGCGTCGCCCGGACCGTCGGATTCGCCACGAGCCACGACGAGGTCCTCCCCGGCGTCTCCGCGATCGCCGCACCCATCCACATCCCCGGCGGCATGCCGGCGGCCATCTGCGTGGTCTCCCTGGGGCCCAGCGCTGATCCGGCGGCCATCGGTGCGCGACTGGCCGCCAGCGCCCGCACCATCGAGGCGCAGCTGCAGTAGGCCAGTCGTTGAGATGACAGTACCCGCGGGTCCGGCATCGTCGAGATGACAGCACCCGCGGGTCCGGCATCGTCGAGATGGCAGCACCCGCGGGTGCCCGCTCTCAAAAAAATCAAGGGATCCGGCCCAGGGGTTGACGTGACGGGGACAACACGACTACGGTGATCGTATACGATTTCGTACTTGATAGTCGGCGTCCGTCCGGGGCCCGCAAAACAACCCACCCAGGAGTGTCCCGTGGAACACGTCACTGCAGCCACGCTCAAGCAGGCCGGCAAGGTCATCGCCGTCCATCTGGCCTACAAGTCGCGGGCCGACCAGCGCGGGAGAACCCCGGCCAAGCCGTCCTACTTCCTGAAGGCGTCGTCCTCGCTGAGCCTCAGCGGAGCCGACATCGAGCGCCCGGCAGGCTGCGAGCTGCTCGCCTACGAGGGCGAGATCGCCCTGGTCATCGGCACCGCGGCCCGCCGCGTGAGCCCGGAGGACGCATGGTCGCACGTCGGGCACGTCACCGCCAGCAACGATCTGGGCGTGTACGACCTCAAGTACGCGGACAAGGGCTCCAACGTCCGCTCCAAGTCCGGCGACGGGTTCACGCCCTTTGGCCCCTCCCTCATCCCGGCGTCCGACGTCGACCCCGCCGCCCTGCGCGTGCGCACCTGGGTCAACGGCGAACCCGTCCAGGAGGACACCTCGGCCGGCCTGATCTTCCCGTTCAGCCAGATCGTGGCGGACCTGTCCCAGCTGATGACGCTGGAACCGGGGGACGTCATCCTCACCGGCACCCCCGCCGGGTCCTCCGTGGCCGTCCCCGGCGACGTCATCGAAGTCGAGGTCGACGCCCCGGCTGCCGGGCTGAGCACCGGACGGCTGCGCACCGCCGTCGTCCAGGGAACCAGCGAGCTGGCGGACTTCGGCAACGCCCCCAAGGCCACGGACGCCGACCGCGAGGACGCCTGGGGATCGGCGGAGGCGGCCGGCCTGGCGCCGACGGGCCTTAGCGCGGAACTCCGGCGCAAGCTGACCAGCGTCGGCACCGCCACGCTGAGCGCCCAGCTGCGCAAGCGCGGCCTGAACAACGTCAGCATCGACGGGCTGAAATCCACCCGCCCCGAACTGCGGATCGCCGGCACCGCACGCACCCTGCGCTACGTGCCCAACCGTGAGGACCTGTTCAAGACGCACGGCGGCGGCTACAACGCCCAAAAGCGCATCATCAACACCCTCAACGAGGGCGACGTGCTGGTCATGGAGGCCCGCGGCGAGCCCGGCACCGGCACCGTCGGGGACATCCTGGCCCTGCGCGCCCAGGTCAAGGGGGCAGCGGCCATCGTGACCGACGGCGGCGTGCGCGACGTCGCCGCCGTGGCGGCGCTGGAGATGCCCACCTTCTTCACCGGCGCGCATCCGGCCGTCCTGGGCCGCAAGCACATTCCGTGGGACACCGACCTGACGATCTCCTGCGGCGGCGCCACCGTCCAGCCCGGCGACATCATCGTCGGCGACGCGGACGGCGTGCTGGTGATCCCGCCGTCGCTGGCCGAGGAAGTGGCCGACGATTCCATCGCCCAGGAGCACGAGGAAACCTTCATTGCCGAGATGGTCGCCGACGGCAACAGCGTGGAAGGACTGTATCCGATGAACGCCGCCTGGAAGGTGCGGTTCGCCGAGTGGGCCGCCACGCATCCGAACCCGGCGGCCCAACCGTGACCACCCCGCCCGCGGGCACCGACGCGGAACAGGCGCCCGGCAGCAAGTCCGAGCGCGCCTACGCCGCCATCAAGGATAAGATCCTCGGCGCCGAATTCACCCCCGGCTACCGGCTGGTGCTCGCCAAGCTGGCCAAGGACCTCGGCTTCAGCGTGGTGCCCGTCCGTGAGGCGATCCGCCGGCTCGAGGCCGAAGGGTTCGTCACGTTCGAGCGCAACGTCGGCGCCACGGTGGCCGGGATCGACCCCACCGAATACCTGTACACGATGCAGACCCTGGCCATCGTGGAGGGCGCCGCCACGGCACTGTCCGCGCCGCTGATCACCCCGGGCGACATAGCGCGGGCGCGGGCCGTCAACGAGGCCATGCGCGAGTCCCTGGAGCATTTTGACCCCGTGCGCTTCACGTCGCTGAACCTGGAATTCCACAGCGTATTGTTTGAAAACTGCCCCAATCCGCACATCCTGGACCTGGTCCACCGCGGCTGGAGCCGGCTGCAGGCCCTGCGTTCCTCCACCTTCAGCTACGTCCCGGGCCGCGCCCGCGAGTCCGTGGCCGAACACGAGGCCCTGCTGGGGCTGCTCGAAAGCGGGGCCGGCCCGGACGACGTCGAACGTGCCGCCCGGGCCCACCGCGCGGCCACCCTGGACGCCTACCTGGCCCGCAGCACCCCCGGACAGCATCCCGGCGTTCGTCGTGACAGCGCCCCGCTGGCGCACACCTACTAAACCACCTGTGAAGAAAAGGATCTTTCCCATGGCTGAGCACTACCTTCCGGACAACCTGCCCACCCACATCCAGCACTACATCGACGGCCGCTTCGTCGACTCCGTGGGCGGGGAGACCTTCGACGTCCTGGACCCCGTGTCCAACAACAACTACGCAACGGCCGCCGCCGGCCAAAAGGCGGACATCGACCTGGCGGTCGCCGCCGCGTCCAAGGCCTTCACCGACGGCCCCTGGCCGCGCATGAAGCCGCGCGAGCGCGCCCGCGTCCTGAACAAGATCGCCGACGCCGTCGAGGCGCAGGAGGCGCGGCTGGCCGAACTGGAAACGTTCGACTCCGGCCTTCCGATCACCCAGGCCCGCGGCCAGGCGCTGCGCGCGGCCGAGAACTTCCGCTTCTTCGCGGATTTAATCGTGGCGCAGTTCGATGACGCCATGAAGGTCCCCGGCGCCCAGATCAACTACGTCAACCGCAAGCCGATCGGCGTCGCCGGGCTCATCACGCCCTGGAACACGCCGTTCATGCTCGAGTCCTGGAAGCTGGCCCCGGCCTTGGCCTCCGGCTGCACCGTGGTGCTCAAGCCGGCCGAGTTCACCCCGCTCTCCGCCTCCCTGTGGGCCACGATCTTCGAGGAAGCCGGCCTGCCGCACGGCGTGTTCAACCTGGTCAACGGCCTGGGCGAGGACGCCGGCGACGCGCTGGTCAAGCACCCGGACGTGCCGCTGATCTCCTTCACGGGCGAGACCACCACGGGCCAGACCATCTTCCGCAACGCGGCCGCCAGCCTCAAGGGCCTGTCCATGGAACTGGGCGGCAAGAGCCCCTGCGTGGTGTTCGCCGACGCCGACCTCGACGCCGCGATCGACTCCGCCCTCTTCGGCGTCTTCTCCCTCAACGGCGAGCGCTGCACGGCCGGCTCCCGCATCCTGGTGGAGCGCGCCATCTACGAGGAATTCTGCGAAAAGTATGCCGCCCGGGCCAAGAACATCGTGGTGGGCGACCCCCACGACCCCAAGACCGAGGTCGGTGCGCTGGTCCACCCGGAGCACTATGACAAGGTCATGTCCTATGTGGAGCTCGGCAAGTCCGAGGGCCGGCTGCTGGCCGGCGGCGGCCGCCCCGCGGGACTGGAGACGGGCAACTACGTGGCCCCCACCGTGTTCGCGGACGTGAAGCCGGAGGCGCGGATCTTCCAGGAGGAGATCTTCGGCCCCGTCGTGGCCATCACCCCGTTTGAGAACGACGACGAGGCGCTGGCCCTGGCGAACGGCGTCAAGTACGGCCTGGCCGCCTACATCTGGACGCAGAACCTCACCCGGGCGCACAACTTCGCCCAAAACGTGGAGGCCGGCATGGTGTGGCTGAACAGCCACAACGTCCGCGATCTGCGCACCCCGTTCGGCGGCGTCAAGGCCTCGGGCCTGGGCCACGAGGGCGGCTTCCGCTCGATCGACTTCTACACGGACCAGCAGGCGGTGCACATCACGCTCGGCACCGTCCACACCCCCAAATTCGGCGCCTCCGCCGCCAACTGACCCCCTACTCAACGAGGAGCATCCCATGACCGACTTCATTCCCACGCCGTCCGTGCCCGCACCGGACATCGTCCGCTGCGCCTACATGGAAATGGTCGTCACCGACCTGGCCAAGTCCCGCGAATTCTATGTTGACGTGCTGGGCCTGCACGTCACCGAGGAAGACGAGAATACCGTCTACCTGCGCTCCCTGGAGGAGTTCATCCACCACAATCTGGTGCTGCGCCAGGGCCCCGTGGCCGCCATCGCCGCCGCGGCGTTCCGCGTCAAGTCCCCGGCAGAGGTGGACGCCGCCGAGGCCTACTACCAGGAACTGGGCTGCCGCACCGAGCGCCGCAGGGACGGCTTCGTCAAGGGCATCGGGGACGCCGTGCGCGTGGAGGACCCGCTGGGTTTCCCCTACGAGTTCTTCTACGAGACCACCCATGTGGAACGCCTGACCCGGCGCTATGACCTCTACTCGGCCGGCGAGCTGGTCCGCCTGGACCACTTCAACCAGGTCACCCCGGACGTGCCCCGCGGCCGCAAGTACCTGGAGGACCTGGGCTTCCGCGTCTCCGAGGACATCAAGGACTCCGACGGCGTCACCTACGCGGCCTGGATGCACCGCAAGCAGACGGTCCACGACACCGCCCTGACCGGCGGCGACGGACCCCGCATGCACCACATCGCCTTTGCCACGCATGAGAAGGCCAACATCATTGCCATCTGCGACAAGATGGGCGCCCTGCGCATCTCGGACCGGATCGAACGCGGACCGGGCCGCCACGGCGTCTCCAACGCCTTCTACCTGTACATCCTGGACCCGGACGGCCACCGCGTGGAGATCTACACGCAGGACTACTACACCGGGGACCCCGACAACCCCACGGTCACCTGGGACGTGCACGACAACCAGCGCCGCGACTGGTGGGGCAACCCCGTGGTCCCGTCCTGGTACACCGAGGCCTCCCTGGTCCTGGACCTGGACGGCAATCCGCAGCCGGTCACCAAGCGCACCCACGCCTCGGAAATGGCCGTCACCGTCGGCGCCGACGGCTTCTCCTACACCAGCGAACCCGGCGAGGAACGCGGCTTCAAAATGGGGACCCAGCTCTAGCACCACCCACAAAGGCGGGTGAGGCATTGGCCCCCGGGAGCGGCTTCGGGCGCCCGCGAAGCGGGCGGGGGGCCATGCCTCACCCGCCGTCGAGGACCAGCGACAGAGGAGAACACATGCTTGATGACGAAACGATCGCATCCATTGCCGACGAACTCGTGGAGGCCGGGCGAAGCCGCGTGCCGGTGCCCCGGCTGACGGCGCGGTACCCGGAGATGACGGTGGAGGATTCCTACCGGGTGCAGGGGCTGTGGCGGCGGCGCGGCGAGGCGGCCGGGCGGGTGCTGGGCGGGCACAAGATTGGCCTGACGTCCAAGGCGATGCAGTACGCCACGGGGATTACGGAGCCGGATTACGGGGTCATCTTCAAGGACATGATCCTGGAAAACGGCTGCACGGTGACGTGGAAACAGTATTCGCATCCGCGCATCGAGGTGGAGCTGGCATTCCTGCTCAAGGAGGACCTCAGCGGACCGGATGCCACGATCTTCGATGTCCTGCGCGCCACCGAGTACGTGGTCCCGGCCCTGGAAATACTGGATTCCCGGATCGAGATGGAGGGCCGGACCATCGTGGACACCATCAGCGACAACGCCGCCATGGGCGCGATGGTGGTGGGCGGGACCCCGGTGAAGCCGGACGCCGTGGACCTGCGCTGGGTCTCGGCCCTCCTGTTCAAGAACCAGACCATCGAGGAGACCGGGGTGGCGGCCGGCGTGCTGAACCACCCGGCCCAGGGCGTGTCGTGGCTGGCCAACAAGATCGCCCCGCACGGCGACTCGCTCAAGGCCGGGGAACTCATCCTCGCCGGCTCCTTCACCCGGCCCATGTGGGTCAATGAAGGGGACACCGTTTTTGCCGACTACGGAAAGTTGGGGACCATCACATGCCAGTTCGTGTAACGCCGGAACCGTCCTTCAGGGACGCCCTGGCCCGGGCCGGGCGCCCGCTGGCCGGCATGTGGGTGTGCTCCGGCAGCCCGCTCGTGGCGGAGATCTGCGCCGGCGCCGGCCTGGACTGGCTGCTCATCGACGCCGAGCACAGCCCCAACGGCCTGGAGGGGATCCTCGCCCAGCTCCAAGCCGTCCACGGCTACCCGGTCACGCCCGTGGTGCGCCCGCCCGCCAATGACGTCGTGCTCATCAAGCAGTACCTCGACCTGGGGGTGCAGTCGCTGCTGATCCCCATGGTTAACACGGCCGACGACGCCGCTGCCGCGGTCTCCGCTGCCCACTACCCGCCGCGCGGGGTCCGCGGCGTCGGCTCGGCGCTGGCCCGGTCGGCCCGATGGAACCGCATCCCGGACTACCTGGCGAAGGCCGCCGAAACCCTCACCGTAATCGTCCAGCTCGAGTCGCGCGAGGCCGTGGAAAACGCGGCGGAGATCGTGGCCGTGGACGGGATCGACGCCGTCTTCATCGGCCCGTCCGACCTCGCCGCCTCCATGGGCGTGCTGGGACAACAGGAACACCCGGACGTCGTGGCCGCCGTCGAGCATTGCATCAGGGTCGCCAAGGCGGCCGGGAAACCGGTGGGCGTCAACGCCTTCGCGGAGGCCACGGCCCGGCGCTACCTGGCGGCCGGCGTGGACTTCATCCTGGTGGGCGCGGACGTGGCGCTGCTGGCGCGCGGCAGCGAAGCCCTGGCCGGCAGCTACGTCCCGGCCGCCGGCGCCGGCCCCACCGCCAGCTACTGACCCCCCACCCCACTCGCGGCGCGACCCAGGGCGCGTGGGCTCACCACGCCCGCACCACACCTTCACAAGGAGCACATACATGACCATCACAGTTGACCGCGAAGCGGAGCTGCTGGCTTCGGTCCCCACCGGGCTGCTCATCAACGGCCGGTGGCGCGCGGCCGCCGGCGGCGGGACCTTCGACGTCCACGACCCCGCCACCGGCCAGGTCCTGGCCTCCGTCGCCGACGGCGGCAGCGAGGACGCGCTCGCCGCCCTCGATGCGGCGTCCGCGGCGCAGGCCGGCTGGGCCCGGACCGCCCCGCGAGTGCGCGGGGAGATCCTACGCAGGGCCTTCGAGCTCGTGACGGAACGGGCCGAGGACTTTGCCCTGCTGATGACGCTGGAAATGGGCAAGCCGCTGGCGGAGGCCCGCGGCGAGGTGGCCTACGGCGCCGAGTTCCTGCGCTGGTACTCGGAGGAGGCCGTGCGCGACTACGGCCGGTACGTCAGCACGCCCGAAGGCAAGAACAAGATCCTGGTCCAGCACAAGCCGGTGGGCCCGTGCCTGCTCATCACACCGTGGAACTTCCCGCTGGCCATGGCCACGCGCAAGGTGGGCCCGGCCGTCGCCGCCGGCTGCACCATGGTGCTCAAGCCGGCGAAACTGACCCCGCTGACGGCCCAGCTTTTCGCGCAGGTCATGCAGGAGGCCGGCCTGCCCGATGGCGTTCTAAACGTGGTGTCCGGCTCCAGCGCCGCGGCCATCTCGGGCCCGCTGCTCCAGGACTCGCGCCTGCGCAAGATCTCCTTCACCGGATCCACGGCGGTCGGCAAGCATCTCATGGCCGACGCCGCCCACAACGTGCTGCGCACCTCCATGGAACTGGGCGGCAACGCCCCGTTCCTCGTGTTCGAGGACGCCGACCTGGCGGCGGCCGTCGACGGCGCCATGGCGGCGAAGATGCGCAACATGGGCGAGGCCTGCACCGCGGCCAACCGCTTCCTGGTGCACGAATCCGTCGCCGGGGAGTTCACCGCCAGGCTGGCCGCCCGCATCGGCGCCCTGACCGTGGGGCGCGGCACCGAGGCCGGCACCGACGTCGGGCCCATGATTGAGGAAAAGGCCCGCGACGGCATCCACGCGCTGGTGACGGCCGCCGTCGCCGAGGGCGCCGTCGTCCTGGCCGGCGGCGACGTAGCCGCCGGTGACGGCTGGTTCTACCAGCCCACGGTCCTGGGCAACGTCCCCAACGGAGCCGCCATCCTGGCGCAGGAGATCTTCGGCCCCGTGGCCCCCGTGACCACGTTCACCGACGAGGCCGACGCCATCCGGATCGCCAACGCCACCGAATACGGCCTGGCCGCCTACCTGTATACCCGCGATTTCTCCCGCCTGCTGCGGGTCAGCGAGCAGCTGGAATTCGGCATGGTGGGCTTCAACGCCGGCGTCATCTCCAACGCCGCCGCGCCCTTTGGCGGGGTCAAGCATTCGGGCCTGGGCCGCGAGGGCGGCTCCGAGGGCATTGCCGAATACACCAGCACCCAGTACATCGGCATCGCGGACCCGTACGCGTAGGCAACGGGCACCTCGTTGGGCACTAGCGGGCGGTCTCCGGTGTGAAAGCCGGGGCCGCCCTGCTGTAGCGTGGAAGGACAAGCGGTCCGGCGGATCCGGGCCCGGAGGGAGCACCGTGTCAATCGTTGTCATCAATGCACTGAAAGTCCCGGTTGAGGCCGGGTCCGAACTGGAGGCGCGCTTCGCGGCCCGCAAGCACTCCGTGGACGGCTCCCCGGGATTCGAGGGGTTCCAGCTCCTGCGCCCCGTCGCCGGGGACGACCGCTACTTCGTCTACACGCAGTGGGCCACCCGGGAAGATTTTGAGAATTGGCGTGCCCAGCGGGCCGGCCACGACCATTCGGCCCAGGCGCCGGTGGCCAGCGGCATGGACCTGCTGGAGTTCGAGGTCGTGGACCTGGGCTGAGCCCGGAACGTTCCTCACACAAAACGGCAGGCCCCGCAGTGAAACCGCTGCGGGGCCTGCCTTCTGCCGCTGCTAGACGCGCGCGCCCGAGTGGATCCGTGCGAAGAATTCCCCGAGCTCGGCGGTGGCCCCGAGCGGCAGGATGTTCGCCACGTACTGGTCGGGGCGGACCACCACGACAACGCCGTCGCGGCTCAGTCCGCGCACGTCGAAGATGTCCTCCCCCGGAACGGTCCCGTAGACCTTCTCGTAGTCGGTCAGCCTGAACGGCCCGACCTCCGGCTTGAAAACTGCCGGAACGGCGTTGATGTCAATGTCCTCGTGCGGCTGCTGGTAGATGACCTTGACATCGAACCACGCATCGGAGTCCAGCCCTTCCGGCGTGGCCGCCAGCGGCGACTCCGGCGCCGTGGACAGCCACTGGGCAAGGTCCGCGACGGGTGAGGCGGCACCGGCGGGAGACTGGTCGGCGAAGACGTAGATGCGCCACCGCCCGTCCGCCGTGGCCTGGTGACCGAGGTGGAGCGGGTTGGTGTCACACACCCGTGAGGCCAATGCCGACTTGAAGCGTTTGCCCAGCGGGAACCCGGCGGCCAGGTCCTGGTGCGTGGCCTCGCCCGTGATCAGGGACGGCGCGTACTCGGTCATGAAGCCCGCGGGGAATTCGGCGGTGCGCACGTAGAAGTCCTCCAGGTCCGACGGGCTGTCGAACTCCTCGGGCTTCTTGGCCATCATCGTGGACCATTCCTTGTCGAAGTCGATGAGGTTCTTCGCCACGACCTGGCGCTCGGCCGAGTAGGTGGACAGCAGTTCCTCGGGGCTGCGGCCCTCCAGCACGTGGGCGAGCTTCCAGCCGAGGTTGAAGCCGTCCTGCATGGAGACGTTCATGCCCTGGCCGGCCTTGGCGGAGTGCGTGTGGCAGGCGTCGCCGGTGATAAAGACGCGCGGGGTCCGGGCGCCCATCTGCTCGGGCCGGACGTCGTCGAACCGGTCGGTGAGGCGGTGGCCCACCTCGTAGACGCTGTGCCAGGCGACGTTGCGCACGTCGAGCGTGTAGGGGCGCAGGATTTCGTTGGCCTGCTCGATGATGTGCTCGATGCTGGTCTTGCGCACCGCGCCGTTGTCGTCCTCGGGCACCACGCCCAAGTCGACGTACATGCGGAACAGGTGCCCGCCCTCGCGCGGGATCAGCAGAATGCTGCCGCCGTCGTGGGACTGGATGGCGCACTTGAGCCGGATGTCGGGGAAGTCGGTCTTGGCCAGCACGTCCATGACGCCCCAGGCGTGGTTGGCCTGGTCCCCGGCCATCGTGCAGCCGATCGAGGCGCGGACCTTGCTGCGGGCGCCGTCGCTGCCGACGACATACTTGGCATGCACCGTCTTCTGCATGCCCTCGTCGGGGCCGGCGCTGCGCACGAGCGTGACCTTCACCGGGTAGTCGCCGTCGTCGGCGACCTCCAGGCCCAGGAAACCCCAACCGTAGTCGGGGGTCAGGCGCGCCGGCGCGTAGGCCGCGAATTCGGCAAAGTAATCGAGCACGCGGGCCTGGTTGACAATCAAGTGCTTGAACTCGCTGATGCCCGTCGTGTCGTCGACGGTGCGGGCGCCGCGGACAATGTGCGTGGGGTTCTCGGTGTCCGGGCGCCAGAACGCCATCTCGGTAATCCAGTAGGCCTCCGCAATGATCCGCTCGGCGAAGCCGAAGGCCTGGAAGGTCTCGACGCTGCGCGCCTGGATGCCGTCGGCCTGGCCGATCTCCAGGCGCCCGCCGCGGCGTTCGACAAGGCGAGTGGTGATCCCCGGGAACTGGGCCAACTGGGCGGCGGTCAGCATGCCCGCGGGGCCCGAACCGACAATGAGCACGTCCACCTCGTCGGGAAGCTCCGCGGGACGGTCGATGCCGGTCCCGGCGGCCGGTTGGATGCGCGGATCGCCAGATACGTATCCGTGGTGGTGGAACTGCACAGGAATCTCCTCATTGCGCTGTGGGCGGTGCGTTCACCACCATTTCGAAAATTCGCTATCTGAACACGTAGTTCTAATAGCGCACACTAAGCATAAGGGTGTGCGCCACCTCACGCAACTGGTTCGCGCTTCCGGCTGCGCTTGGCCCAGTGTCCGGGCCCCGGGAAGCTCCCGGGCCGGCCCCCGGTGCGACGCACCTGGCTTTCCCCGTGCGCAGAACCGGCGTTGAGTTTCGTGCATTTTCCCCGGTGGCGTCGGGTCTGGGAAATTTCACTACCGCCATGCGCAAAACCCGGCCTGAGTTCCGCGACGGAGAAAATTTCAGACCGCCAGGCGCGGAACTCGCCACGGGTTCCGTGCCGGTGGCCAAGGGGAGCAAGACTCGGCTCGAGTTCAGCGCAGGGGGATGCGCGCGCCGAGCGTTCCGGCCCCTACTCGCCGCCGAATGGACCCCCACGCACGGCCCGGGTAAGCGGCCGCGAGCTCTACTCCCGGCGACAGGCCCAACAACACTCGATCCAGGTTTCACCCGATCCGCGCAACCCCTTGACAGGACCGTCATTGACGCATAAATTTACTAATCAGTCATTCACTTACTGATCAGTTAGTAAAAAGGAGAAGTCATGCGTTTTGGATTCATCAGCGAAGGCGAGACCGAGGCGGGGACAACGCATCGTACGCGGTACATGGAGCTCATCGATGAGATGCTGCTCGCGGAAAAGGTCGGATTCGACTTGGTGGGCACCTCCGAGCAGCACTTCGCCATCGGTGGGATCTCCGTTTCGGCCCCGGAAACCCTTTACCCCTATGTCATGGCGTTGACCAGCCGCATCAAGTTCATTCACGCGATCACCCTGATGCCGAAAAACTTCAACCATCCTCTTCGCGTGGCCGAGCGCCTGGCGACTGAAGACATCCTCTCCAACGGTCGTGTTGAACTTGGCACGGGGCGCGGCAACACCACTTTGGCCCTGCGGGCATTCGAAGTCGGCGTCGAAGAGAACAAGGCACAGTGGTCCGAAGGCGTCGATCTGCTCCGTGCCGCGTTCCTCAATGATCCGTTTCACTTTGAGGGCGAGTTTTACAAGGTGCCCCCGCGCAGCCTGACCCCGAAGCCGGTGCAGTACCCCCACCCTCCGATTTCCGTTGCGGCAACGAGTCCGCAAACTCACCGGGAAGCAGCCGAGAAGGGCATTGGAGTCATCAGCTCCTCCAGTTTCATGGGTTTTGAGTACCTTAAGAATGCGTTGGCCCTCTACGATGAGACGTTCGCCGCGACGACTCATGATTTCCCCACCCAGCAGAGCAAATCGGTCATGATCTTCGGAACCGCCATATGCCTGGAGACGATGGACGAAGCCCTCAAAGAAGTGGGCCCAGCCATGGAATATGCCAAGAACGCGTTGGGTGCATATGAGAGGCTGTCGAAACTCTCCGAGGATTACGCCTACATGGGCGCTGTCAACGGCGTGGACTTCCACGACAGGGACTTCATGCTCAACGAGTCCGCCGGCTTCATCGTGGGCGACCCGGCCGAGTGCATTCGCCAGGTGCAACGCTACGCGGATCTCGGCATCGATACGCTGCTGCTGCGGATCGACTCCATTCCCCACGATGTCATCATGCGCACCATCGAAATGTTTGGAAAATACGTGATCCCCCACTTCACGGCCCCCCAAAACATCGTCAAGTCGGCAGACGACGCCCTCGAAGAAATTCGCGCGCTGCGTCCCATCCATGAAGCGAACCTCAGAGCGCTCGAAGAAAAAATGGCCGGACAGTTGCAATAGATTCCCATCGACACACACCCAGAAGGAAAAATGGCTAAAATTACCGAATTCCTCACCGTCAATATCGCCGTTGAGTCCCTGGCACATTCCATTCCCCAATATGAGGCCCTCGGTCTTGGTCATCTGCCTGCAGCCCCATGGCCGGAACCTCCCATTGAGATGACGGATGTGACGTTTGAGATTCCGCCCACTCCCGCAGCATTGTCGCTCATTGAACCTTGGAAAGGCGGGGGCGCCGTTGGGAAATTCATCGAGAAACGCGGGCCCGGAGTCTACTCCATTGCCGTGCGGGTGGATGATCTGGAAGCGGCCATGCGGGATTGGTCAGCGGCGGGCATGGAGTGGGTAATGGAGGTTCCTGCCGAAGTTCCGGAAGGTCGGGCTGCACGGTATGTAGCAGACCGAGTTACCGTCAATTGGGTCAAACCCAAGTCATTTGGCGGTGTCCTTCTGGAAGTTTTTGAAATCAAAGGCAATGTTCGCCTGCACCCCGACAGCTCGGCCGCCAACAACGGCTGAACCGAATCATTGAAAGGACCTTTATGTTGCATGTTGAGCGCAAAAATGACATCGTCTGGTTGACCATGGACAGACCTCCGGCCAACGCCTTGGACAATCAGACGCTTCGTGAAATTGTGGGAATTCTGGAAGAGATTAACCAAGACCTTGGCGTGCGCGGTGTTGTTGTCACCGGCGCGGGAACTAAATTCTTTTCCGCTGGCGGAGACGTCAAAGAATTTTCAAGTATCACCCAGGAGCAGGGGCTTGAACGTGTGCGCCTCGGATCCAGGCTCAAGGCGTCATTGGGAGCGTTGGAATGCCCATTGGTTTGTGCAGTCAACGGCGCCGCGATCGGCTCGGGGATGGAGATGGCAGCATTAGCGGATTTCTGCGTCGCGGCCGATACAGCTCGTTTCGGCATGCCTGAAATTAACCACGGCTTGCTGCCGATGGCCAAGGGTATTCAACAACTGGTGAACGTAATAGGGCTAAAGAATACCAAGGACGTCCTATTCAGCGGCGAGATTTTCGGCGCTGCCAGGGGCAAGGACATGGGTCTGGTCCACGAGATCGTCAAGCCTGATGAATTGATGAATCGGGCGGACGAGTGGATCTCCGACATGGCCAGCAAACCGTCCGAGCTGTTTAGGGCACTCAAGCGCACCATCGTCACGGGCATGCACCTGAGCGACGAGGAACTCGAACGTATGACCGAGCGCGACTTCCTGCGCTATTTCGGCGCAGAGGAAGCCACCGCTAGTCTAACGTCATTCATAAATGTTTCGGAGACCCGCACCGCGGTGTAGGCACGCTAAGGAGTGATTCATTGATGGACATGCGAACCATGCTCCTGCAAGCTGCAGAGCGAAACCCTGATACGGTCGCGCTTTCCGAGGGCCAAGAACGGCTGACCTACCACGAATGGAACCTTCGGGTTGTCGCCCTGGCGGACAGCCTGCACCGTCGCGGCATCCGGCATGCGGACCGTGTGGCGATTGGCATGCGGAATTCTATCGACCACGCAACAGCGTTCTTTGCCACGCAGATGCTGGGCGCCGTGGCGGTTCCGTTTAATTTCCGCTTCAAAGAAGACGGCATTTCATACATACTGGCCAATTCAGGGGCCCGCGCCGTCATGGTCGATGAAAACCTTAACACTGAAAAGATTCGGTCATCGTCCCGGCTGTCGGATGATATCCTCTGGATTCGTTCGACCGGAGCACTTGCCGATTACGAAGTCAGCATGGAGGAAATGATCAGCAGCGGTGGTGAAGAAATTCACAACCGAGTTGACTCCGAGGACCTCAGCGCAATTATCTATACGTCCGGAACCACGGGCCGGCCCAAGGGTGTTCCCATCACTCACGGAAATTCGTACTCCCGTCTGGTCACATACATTATGACCGCGGGTCCGGCTTTCGACAGCGGAGCCCGCACTCTGGGTGCTGCTCCGCTTTACCACACGGTGGGCATGCACTGGGTTTTCCTGCAGACGGTTTTTGTGAATGGGACGTACTTTCCGGTTGCCCGCGTGGACGAGCACACGCTCCCCATGATCCGGGACGAACGGCTGACCTTCCTGTTCGGATCACCAACGTTGTTCCGGCAACTGCTGAGCTCGACCCCGGGCGCAGACCCCATTGAAACAGTCACGGAAATTGCCTACGGTAGCGCCCCAGCCGAGCCGGAACTCCTCCAGGAAATGTCCGATCGTTTCCCCAACGCCAAAATTTCCGAGGTGTACGGCACTACCGAGTTGTCCATCCCCTTTGTCACTGGAAGCATGGCCGGGCGCCTGCCCGGAACCCTACGTCCAACGGGTGACTTTAGAATTCGCCTGGTAGAGCCCGGCGGCGGGCCAGATGAAACGGTCTCGGGTGAAAACGTCGGCGAACTTCTGGTCGAAATGTCGAATCCCGGAATATTCAAGTCCTACTGGGGTGATGACGGAGAAAGCAAAACCGCCGAAAAAGTGGAAGCCGGATGGTTTCATACCGGAGACGCCTTCTGGCGTGACGAAGACGGAAGCTACTATTTCAAGGGCCGTCTCGATGACATGTTCGTCAGCGGTGGGGAAAACATCCAACCTGCCGAAGTCGAGAACATGCTCAACGGCCATCCCGGCATAAGCGAAGTCGCCGTGATCGGCACACCGGATCCAAAATGGGGTCAGGTGGTGACGGCATTCATCGTCCTCGCAGACCGGACCCTGACCGAGACCGCGATCGATGCCTACGCTCGGCAGAGCACGCTTGATGACTTCAAACGGCCTCGCAAATTTGTCTTCCTGGACGAAATTCCCCGCAATCCAAGCGGCAAGATCGTGCGCCCGGAACTGAAGTCCATCTTCTACTCCGGACAGGCAGGCACAGATCCCGATCTTGGACAGCACGCCGCAAAGGTCAGCCAGTGAGAGAAGGATCAGTCACACAGGAACAGGGCACCTGGACCTTGAGCGCGGGCGAATTGCTCCGCCTCTACGCAAGCGGCGATCTTTCCCCTGTGGAAGTGGTCACCGAACAGTTTGAGAGGATTGAACAGCTTAACCCGCAGCTCAATGCCTACCTTGCAATGGACCCCCAGGGAGCCCTCGAAGCGGCAAGAACAGCAGAGGGTCAATGGCGAGATCGCCGTCGATCCACCGAGGTCCCGCCCCTTTGCGGCGTCCCCGTTTCTGTCAAGGACACGGTGGAAATCGCGGGTATGCCGACAACCTACGGCTCACTGGCGTTCAAAGGGCATAGGGCACAGGATTCTGAGATCGGTCGTCGACTGCGACGGGCAGGCGCAATCATTCTCGGGAAAACGAACACCCCTGAATTTGCCCTGTCCACCTACACCATGAACCGCCTCGGCCCACCCGCCGCCAGCCCCTGGGATGTCCAACGAAGCGCGGGCGGATCCAGTGGCGGGGCGGGCTCGGCCGTCGCTGCGGGATTGGGGCCCATCGCCATCGGCACTGACTCCGCCGGATCCATTCGCCTCCCGGCGGCTTATGCCGGGGTACTCGGTTTGAAACCAACCTTTGGCTCCGTTCCTGTCGTTCAAGCCTGGCGCGCATCTCCAAACCGGTCACACTCCGGAGTTCTGACGCGGACAACAGGGGACGCCCGCATGGCGATGGAAGTTCTTACCGGTGCGATCCCAGGTCCTGCCTCCGTTCACCGGAAATCCATAGTGGGCGCCAGAGTCGCTGTCCTACCGCACGATCCCAACTATGGCGGCGTTGTAGAGAAGGCCGCCGCCATCTTGCAATCATCAGGCGCACAGATAATAGAGGCGCCACACTTGCCCCTGAATRCTGCCCCGGCTGAATTGGAAGAGGGCGTCTGGGCCTTTTCCGGCGAACACTATGCTGCTGCGGAAGCGCTCCGTCCGGACTTTTGGACCCAACACGCCCAAGATCTTACCGAATACTCCTACCCAATCTACGAGGCCGGGCAGCGGGCAAAAGCTTGGCAATACCGACGGGTGCTTGACCTGAACGAAGTGTTCAAGCGCAATGTCCAGGACTGGTTTGAACCGTTTGATTTTGTATTAACATCTGTCAGCCCAAGCGCCCCCGTTCAGCCCGTCAGTACCGCCCAAGGAGGACTCGGGCCCCGATATCCTCTTCTCTCGGCCTGGAATATCACGGGCAATCCAGCAGCCGCCATACCCATGGGTTTTGATGACCACGACTTGCCGATCGCAGCGCAGATTGTCGGTCATCTTGGTCAGGACGCCGCTGTATTGGACGTTGCCGAGGTCTTTGAAGCAGCACAACCCTGGAAGAATCTGTGGCCGCCGTTGGCCACCCGGCATTAGGAGTTGAGATATTTTGACAGTCAATGAGGCAAATCTTCGCGGGGTCATTCTCTCCGTTGATGACATGGATGCCCAATGCGCGTTCTACCAGCAACTATTCGGTCCGCTGAAGATCCGCGACGGCGATAAGTGGGCAGCCTTGGAAGTTGGAGGCACCACGCTAAGTTTCGCCGGGGCTGACGAGCAGACTGGCCAGGCGATGGCGCTAAGCGTCAAAGTCGACGACATAGATGTGGCATTGGATGCCGCACTCGCCGCCGGGGGCGTCCTGGCGTCGGCACCGGCGCACGGCGCCCACGAGATCCGCGCATCGGTGACAGATCCGGCCGGTCACCTGATTGTTTTCTACAGCGCATTATCCCCCGCATAACTTGAGGAACACGATGACCACTATCGACCAGACACCCGGCAATTTGACCGCCCTGCTACCTTCAGTGATGAAGTTTCTTGACCGTGAGCCGGCACTTCTCATTGACGGCCGCTGGCAGCCGGCCCGGTCGGGGGAAACTTTCGTCTCCCGCAACCCCGCAAACGGCTCGACGCTGGCCAAAATTGCGTCCGGCGACGCAGAGGACGTGGATCTGGCTGTCAAAGCCGCCCGCCGCGCTTTCAAATCCGGCCCGTGGAGCCGCACCAAGTCGTCGGACCGGGCTCAAATGCTGTGGAAATTGGCCGATTTGATCACGGAGCACGCGGACGAGCTTGCGCAGCTGGAAACCCTGGACCAGGGGAAGCCCCTGAACGTCTCCCGCGGCGCCGACATCCCCGGTAGTGCTGAGACGTTCCGGTACATGGCAGGATGGGCGACCAAATTGACGGGCAAGACCATCCAGGTGGGTGCGCCAGGTGATTTTCACAGTTACACGCAGCTCGAACCTGTTGGCGTGGTGGGTCAAATCGTGCCTTGGAACTTTCCGCTGGCCATGGCCGCATGGAAACTTGCCCCGGCCCTCGCGGCGGGCTGCACAGTGGTGCTCAAACCCGCAGAAAATACGCCTTTAACGGCTTTGCGCCTCGGCGAACTGATCCAAGAAGCAGGGTTCCCGGACGGCGTCGTCAATATTGTGACCGGTTTCGGTGACACGGCCGGCGCCGCCATCGCACAGCATCCGGACATCGACAAGGTCGCCTTCACCGGCAGCACTGGCGTTGGCAAGAGTATTGTCCGTGCGGCGATCGGGAACCTCAAGCGAGTTAGTCTGGAACTCGGCGGCAAGAACCCCAGCATAGTCATGGAGGACGCCGATCTGGTGGCCGCGATCCCCGGCCTCATCCAGGGGTCCTTTGCGAACTCCGGACAGGTATGCACGGCGCCCTCACGGATATTTGTCCATGGCAGCGTCTTTGAGGATGTGCTTGCCGGACTCAGTGACGGCGCACGAGCATTGAAGGTCGGTCCGGGGTTGTCCCCGGGGAGCCAGATGGGCCCGGTGATCTCCGAGCGACAACTTGTGAGTATCACCGAACATATCGAGGGCGGAGTTACCGCCGGGGCCAAGGTTACAGCCGGCGGCGGACGATTGGGGACAGAAGGCTATTTTGTGGCACCCACTGTCGTGAGCAATGTCAGCAACGAAATGCCGATCGCCCGCGAAGAGATTTTTGGACCGGTGGTCGTGCTGTCTCCCTTCCGCGAAATCGACGACGTCCTTCATATGGCCAATGACACGCAATATGGCTTAACCGCCCAAATCTGGACGCAAAATGTTTCGAATGCGCATCGCATGGCTACCCGTATCGATGCCGGATCCATCTGGGTCAATGGCAAATCCATGGACATCGCCCTGCCCTTCGGCGGATTCAAGCAGAGCGGCTGGGGCCAAGAGAAGGGGGTGGAAGGTGTTGAGATGTACACCCGTTCGAAAACCGTTGTCGTCGCGTTGTAGATCGTCAAGGGGACAATTCGATCGATCGTTCAGTAGAATGAATCTCAGCTTGTAGTTGAACGCATTGCTGACGAACGGATACTCACCATGAACAAGGCGTCTTCGCCTCGCACCAAAGAGGAACGCTACGAAGAACGGTTCGAGGAACTCATAGCTGCGGCAGCGACCGTCTTTGCGGCCAGGGGCTATGCCGATACGACCATCCAGGCGATAGCCCGAGAGATGAATATGACGGGAGCCGCGCTTTACTACTATGTGACGAGCAAGGATGAGCTGCTGTATGAGATTTGGAAACGGGCTGGAGCGAAGCTGCAAGCAGCCATCGATGAAGTACGGACTGAGGACCTCTCCGCCGAAGAAAAGTTGAAGCTGGTTTTTCAGAGGCATCTGGAGGTAATTATCCGTGACAAGCCAATCTTTGAGGTTCTTATCCTCCAGCGTTCGCGTCTTCCCGAGTTTCGAAGAGAGTACCTGGAAGAAGACGAACGTCGCTATCAAGAATCCCTCACCGAGCTAATTGAAGCAATCCCCGCGGAGCGTATGCGCCTACCAGACTCCAAGGTTTTGGCGCTTGGGGTGCTGGCGCTCCTCAACGGCGTAATCCGCTGGTACTCCCCCTCAGAGCGGCTCTCCCTGCAGGAAATCTCGGAACTTTACTTCGAAATGTTCGCTAACGGTGCACTCAAGTCTCCCTTGTAGGGTCTGACCCTCCAGTTCGTCTTTCGCCCCAATGATGCACAGAAAAGGTGTGAGTCCATGTCAACCAAGACGCCAAGCCCGATGGCTGCTGCGCCAGTACGGGAAGCAATCCATACTGTGAACGCCCCGCCGCCGGCAGGCACCTATAGCCAAGCCATCAAGAGTGGCGGTCTCGTCTACATTTCCGGTCAAACGCCACGTCGGCCCAATGGCGATCGGGTGCTGGACGAACCTTTCGAGGTGCAGGCGGAGCTAGTCATGCAAAATCTGCAAGCAGTTGCCGTTGCCGCCGGATCTTCAATTGGAAACGCGGTACAGGTCACCGTTTTCCTAAAGGACCCCCGCAACAGCGCTGCCTTCGATGCCATTTATAAGAAATGGGTCGGCAACCCGGCACCCTCTCGCACATTGGTTCAGTCCTCTCTCACAATAGGCGAACTCGAAGTCAACGCCGTCCTGGCTGTCGGCCCATAGCGACTGCCCCGACATTCTTGGCCGCATCGAGCCTCGGTCCGTCGTCACGGGCGCGGGTAACAGAGACTGAACTGTCCTCCCACGCTGTTAGGTAGTGAAGGTGTCTCGTCATGGCTCGGCGTTCCGGGCCGTGACGAGCGTGGACTCCAAATCCAGGATGTGCGGGGCAAGGGCTGTTGCTGTCACTCGGAGTGCGGTCCACGGCAGCAGTCAACCAATCCTGCCCCCTGCTGGCTGCCTATGGGCGCTTTCTCTTCGGCTAGTTGTATTACCCACGGAGGTTGGGGACGCGGATGGCTGGCGCCAGGCCCTTGAGGTGTGGCCTCGCTGAGGATCCGGATCTTGTTGCGGTTCCCGGCGGCTTTGTGGCCGCCACCGTCGGGGATCAGACGGAAGTTCTTGATGTCCACGCGGATCATGTCCCCGGGGGCGTCGTGTTCATAGCGGCGGATCACCCGCCCGCTGGCCCGGTCCAGCCAGGCCAGCTGCGCCAGCCCGTACCGACTGAGGACATTGTGCACGGTGGAGGGATGGCGGCCCAGCAGATAACCGATCCGGGCCGGCCCCAGCACCGGTCCACCCGCAGCGCCGGCTGCAGGCGGCCGCGGGGCCTGAGAATCGCATTACCTTGGGACAAGAAGACCTCCGGTTGAGAAATGGTTATCTAGACAATTTCCACTTCACCCGGAGGTCTTCTTTATGTCCCCTGGCCACGCCGCATGTCACTAACGGATCTATATTTCTGATTCCGTGTAGCTTGCCATCAGCGCCTCGCGACCAAGAATCTGTCCCGCCTCGCCCGAATGGACAATCTGTCCATTGACCAGCACAATATTTCGGTCGGCCACAGAGGCGGCAAAAGCATGGTGCTGTTCAACAAGGACAATGCCCATTCCGTCATTCCTCAGCGCCTCCAAAGCCCTGCGAAGGATGTCGAAGACCTGAGGGGCCAGACCTTGGGTTGGCTCGTCAAGCATCAAGACGGTCGGGTCGCCGGCTATCGCTTTGCCCACGGCAAGCATCTGCTGCTCCCCTCCGGACATATCTCTCGCCCTTTGCTCCATGCGATCGGCCAGGACAGGAAACAATTGGGTCGCCTTCGCTATGAGTTCATGGCGCCGATCCTCAGGGGCGAGCCGCGAGCCAAGCAGAAGATTCTCCCGGACGGTCATCGTCCCGAATAGACCACGTCCTTCCGGGACAAGGCGGAGCCCCGCACGGGCTCGCCTGTACGCAGGCAGACGATCGATGGATTTGCCCCGAACCGAAATCGCCCCTTCACCGGCGACAATCCCGGCAATCGAGCCCAGCAGGCTGGTTTTCCCGGCACCGTTGGGCCCCAGAACCGTCACAATCTCTCCGGCTCCGACACTAAAGTTCACCTCACGGCATACCCTGATGTGGCCGTACCGGGCCGAGATGCCCGAGCACTCAAGAAGTATTTCTGCGTGTTTTGTCATCAGCTCTCCTCCTTGCCCAAATAGACCTCCACCACGCGGGGATCCTCCTCAATGGCCTCCGGTGCTCCGGAAGCCAGAAGCTGCCCTTGAGCCAAGACAGTGACCGATTCGCAGACACTCTTGATGAATCCGAAGTTGTGTTCGACAATCAATACGCCGACGCCCGAGTCCCTGAGACTTCTCACATGTTGGGCCAGCATTCGGCGCTCGTTTTCATCCGATCCCGCGGCAGGTTCGTCAAGAAAGACATACCGCGGGCTGATAGTCATGCAGCGGGCAATCTCCATAACCCGTAATCTCCAGAGCGGTACATCCGCCGCGCGTTCGTCGGCAACCTCCTCCAGGCCGAAACGCGAAATCAATTCCTCGGTTTTCCGCTGCATATCCTTCTCTTCGCGGCGCTGTCTTGGCAATCCGAGCATCGTGGAGACTATTTTGGATTTCGCATGCGGGTAAAATCCGGCCAGCACGTTCTCGCGGACGGTGGCGTGCGGCACAAAACGAGGCGTCTGAAACGACCGAGCCACCCCTCCCCAGGCCCTCTTGTGGGAGGGTTCCCGAGTAACGTCTTTCCCGTTGACCGAAATGAGGCCGGCGGTCGGTTGAACAAAACCTGAAAGTACGTTCAGCAGCGTGGTCTTGCCGGCTCCATTGGGGCCGATCAAGGCCTGAACTCTCCCCTGCCCTATCTCGATATGAACGTCCTGCAGCGCCTGCAGTCCGCCAAACCTAACGCTTATGCCGTTCGCTAGAACACTCACTGTGCATCTCCTGCCGGAATCTTGGTCGACAACTCGTCTACGCGCGCCTCCGCGCCCCGTGTGTGCTCGGAGGCATTGGGCGGCGTGCCAATGCCGCGACGGAACCATCGCCGCCACCGTGCCCTCCAGTCCTCGCCCAGCACGCCCTCGGGGAACACAAGCAGGGCGATGATCAGTCCCACCCCGTAGAACATGCCGTGCACTTCGCTACCTGGTACCGAGTCCTGCAGGAGAACAACCAAGACGACGCCGATAATCGGACCGAGCAGCGTCCGTCGTCCGCCGACGATTACAGCAATGGCAATCATGAAGGATAGATCAAGCGAAAGCGACGACGGAGCCATGTAACTTCGCATATGCGCGTAGTACCATCCTCCCAACCCTGCCAGTCCCCCCGCGAGAGCGAACGCGGCCGACAAGCGGGCCGTGACGGGAATGCCAAGGCTTGCGGCCAAGACGGAATCGGTGCTGATCGTGCGAAGGGCGCGGCCCTGATTGGAGGTTCGCAGCCGGACGTAGATGACCAGGACCACTGCCACAAGAAACCAGCCGAAAAGATGCCCCCAAAACAGGTTCGGCAGGAAGGGGATGGGCGGGATACCCGAGAGTCCCACGTAACCACCGGTCAGGTCCCCGCCCTCGTTGACCAACAATTGGATCAGCTGGCTAAATGCCAGTGTCGCCAATCCAAGTGCAAGCGGCGACAGCCGGACGATCAGTCTGGCCATGCAGAAGGCGAGCACGAGTGGAACGGCGATGGAGAATATCAACCCGATGAGGGGGGACACTCCCATGTTCATGGTGACAATGGCCGTTGCATAGGCGCCCAGTGAGGCGAACGTCGCCTGAGCGAACGAGAGCATCCCGCCAAGACCGTAGCTGAGTCCAAGTGAGACGGCGATGACTGAAAAAGTCGCGATGGTTACAGACGTGTCCAGGTAGCCCGGATTTCCGGCTATGAACGGTGTGACCGCCGCGACCAGTATTATCATCACCACAACAGGGGAAGAGCCGTTGTTGAACAGGTGATTCCGACGCGCCATTTGTGTAGTCATGGTCGCGCTCCCACTTCTAGTTTAAAGCGCCCGGTCATCAATATGACGAGGATGAACACCAGTGGAACCATCGAAGCGAAGGAGGCGGGAAAATATCCGGCACCCATCGCTTCCACCGCACCAATGACCATGCCCCCGGCAAAGACGGCGATCAGCCCCTTGGCGCCGAATACGATCATGGCTCCAAAGGCCGCGATGGTAAGGGTCAATCCCAGGCCGTATGACATTCCCCGTGTAAACACCATCAGTACCCCGGCAATACCGGCCAGAGCGCCACTGATGGCAAAAACAGACAACTGGACCCGCTTTACGGGAATACCGGTCAATTCCGCGCTCCGGGCGCTGACCGCCGAAGCCCGTAACGTCTGCCCGAGCGATGTCTTATACATAATCCAGATCACGGCTCCAACCAGCGAGAGAGCAACGGCGATATTGAAGACCGATTGCCGGTTGACGGACACTCCGCCCAGCGCCCAATTCCCGGAGAGGAGCGCAACATGGCGAGGGTTCGTGCCAAATGACCACAGAACCAGCGACGTGGCCGCGAAGAGTATTCCAATACTGGCAAAAGCGGCAGAAATGGAATCAGTGGCACCCTTCTTCTGGAGGGCGAGAAATATTGTTCCCATCAGCAACGCCATGGTTGCGGCCGCGCCAATGCCGGCCAGGATTCCCCACGGCAGGCCCACCGCCGCAGCCACCATTCCACCCACCGCCGCATAGGCACCTACACCGAGGTCAAGCATGGTTGTGGTCTGCAAGATCAGGCCCATCGACGTCGCCAAGAGGCCATATATGGCCCCCAATGCCAAGCCGATGATGATGAAGTTGATTAGTGTTGTCATGGATCCTCCAACATGGAATTAGTCCTTATCCGGCCAGGTCAGTCCGCGGAGACAAACTTTCCGCGGTCAACCGTTGTCCAAACCAACGCATTCGAAGCCAAGCCGTCATGGTTGTCGGCGCTATAGCGATACGGTTGAATCGCCCAGGCCACATACTCTTTCCCGTTTTCCAAGGCATCCCGCAGGCCTTCACCACTCACTGTCGAAGCTTCCTTCAGGGCAGCGGCCGCAACAGCGATGGAGTTGGCACCAAACAGATCGGCAAACCCTCCTGCCGGTTCGTTTCCGGCTTTCCGGATCAAATCGTAAAGCTTCTGTTGTTCTACGGTGGGAGCACTGGGATTGATCATGTTCGCTACGATGAGACGTTTGCTGGCCTCTTCGCCGGCATTCTTGATAATGGCATCCTGGGCTACGGCCAAAGCACCGTACATGGGGACATTTAGTCCAAGTTCATGAGTTGTTCGCAGGAATGAACCACCGACACCGACCGAAGAGAGCGGCAGGATTACGGCATCAGGTTTGGCTTCGCGGATTTTCGTCGCCTGCGCTGAAACATCGGTCGCCTCCAAGGGCACGGCGGCAGCTGAAACAATTTCGAACTGGTCATCCTTCGCGTCCATCTTCTGCAGCAGCTCCGCGGAGAATCGACCTAAGGCGTCTTCCTGGTAGAACACGGCGATCTTGCGGTGGCCATCTTTCTTCGCCCGCTCAAGGAGAGCAGGGATGGTTACCGTGTCGCTGACAGAAGTGCGAAAGACCCAGGGAAAGAAGCTCTGAGCAGGGTCCGTTACCCCGATGGTACCGTTCGGGGCCAAGACCGGAACTTTGTTCTGAGCCGCCACGGGAGCCATCGCAAGCGTCCCGCTGCCGGTACTCGATCCGACAATCGCCACCACGCCCTGGGAGGAAATCAACCGTTGGGCCGCCCGAGCCGCTTCTGTTGGATTTGTCTTATCATCGGCAACCACCAGTTCCAGTTGCCGACCCTTGATGCCACCTTCGGCATTGACCTTGTCCACGGCAACCTGCGCTGCGTTGCGCTCTGGAATGCCGAATGCTGCCGCCGGACCAGTCAGGGAAAGGACGGCTCCGATCTTGATCGGTTGATTGTCGTTGCTGGCACTTTGTGCCGGACCGCCACAGGCTGTCAACAGAAACGACAAGCCCACCATCCCAGCCCATACTGCCTTTGGCATTTTTCTCATTTGGGGTCATCCTTACTCATCGTTGGACACGGGCCGAACCGGCCCAGATCCGAAACTGATCCTGTATTGCGGTGATTTTCGTTTTTTCCTTGAGTCACCCGGACACCCCCAGCGCGGCCGACCAAGGGCCAGCCACGACCATTCCGACCTCATCGTGGGAAATCTAATAAACAATCATTCAAATTGTCTATTGAGCAGTTAGTCAACCACGGGGAGCGACGACTGTCAACGGATTTTTTCCGGGCATCAGCTGGCAAGCACGCCGGAGCGGTGTCTCCACCCGGTCCACCGCATCCATTAGCGCAAAGGGTTGACGTGGACCGTAATTCTATTGAATGATTAGTCAAACAAACGGAGCTTCTTCCGACATCAGCTGCACTGAAAGGCAGACAAGTGATCTACGAACTGCGTCACTATGTGGCATGCCCAGGCAAGGCCGAGCAACTCGAGGAACGGTTCCGGGTCGCAACCCTCCCGCTGTTCCAAAAGCACAACATGCATCTGGTCAATCTGTGGAGGGAATCCGGTAACGAAGATGAATTCTGGTACCTCCTGAGATTCCGATCCCCTGAGCAGCGGGACGACGCTTGGAAAGCGTTCGGCAAGGATCCCGAGTGGCAGTCGGCGAAAGCTGCATTTGAAGCTCACGGGCCCCTCGTGAGCCACCAGGAGAGCCGCCTCTTGCTGGCGGCCAACACCACCTCGGGCGACGTCCACCCTTGACTCGGTCTAATCCACCTGCACTAAGGAGCACCCAAATGAACACCCAAATGAACGCCATCGACGGCGCACGTTTCCGCGAGGTCCTTGGCCACTACCCAACGGGCGTGTCTGTTGTCACAGCCACAACACCGGCCGGCATGCCAGTGGGTATGGTGGTCGGCACTTTCACCTCGGTATCCCTCGAGCCTCCTCTCGTCGCCTTTCTCCCCGACAAGTCCTCGACCAGCTGGCCACTAATCCATGAATCCGGCTCATTTTGCGCGAATGTCCTCAGTGCAGACCAGGAAGTCCTGTGTAGGAAGTTCGCCAAGAGCGGCGGCAACAAGTTCGAAGACGTTGAGTGGACTCCAAGCGCATCTGGATCTCCCATCTTGAATAACGTGGTGGCCTGGGTTGACTGTGATATTGAGCAGGTGGTCGAATCCGGGGATCACTACATCGTCATTGGCCGCGTTCGCGATCTGGACGTTATGCAGCTGGCAAGTCCCCTGGCATTCTTCCGTGGCCAGTTCGGCCAGATATCCCCGCAACCGGCAACCAGTTCCATGGAGGTGACCGACAATTCACGATCGGTGGCCGAGCAAGTGGCCGCCTTGTTTGCCGAGCGAGGCCCACGCCGAACCATGGCAAGGGAAATCGCCAACCTGGCAGGAGAATCGGCGGATCGATTTGATGAACTCTTCCCCTCGCGGGACCAAATCGTTGACCACCTGCTCACTGACTATCTGCAGACCCTCCTGGATCGTTACAAGGAAGCAGTCAACATACCGGGGGGCAGCGCGCAGACCCTGTCCGCATTGATCGGCGCCATGCTTGCGTCCGTGGACGACCATCGGGCAGCCACGGTCCTTTTTCAAAATGAACGGGCAAATATTTCAACCGATGCAAGCTCGACCGTCCCTGCCCTCGAACACGAGATGCGGGAGCTTTGGACCGCTGTCATCAGTGAGGGAATGAAAACAGGGGCGTTTCGATCAGATGTCGACGCCTCAATGGTCTACTACTTCATCCGAGACGCGGCCTTCATGGCCGCTCGATGGCATCGTCCCGAGGGCCGCTACACCACAACCGAACTCGCGGGTCAGTACACTCGCCTGATACTTGACGGAGTTGCCACGAACCGGCCTTCCCGTTGACTCAAACTTTGCGGCCGGAACGGTCCAGATCACGGACGGCCATGTGGACCACGATGGGGGTGGTGCTGGTTGCCGTCAATCTTCGCCCGGCCATCGTCGCGGTTGCTCCCGTGGTAGGTGACCTAAGGACGGATACCGGACTCAGCGGGGCATCCATCGGGGTCCTCACGGCAATCCCCTTGTTGTGCTTTGGGTTGCTCTCGCCGATGATGCCCCCCATCGCACGACGGTTGGGCATGGAGAAGACCGTATTCCTGTCCCTGTTGTTGTTGACTGCAGGATTCGGCATGC
Source organism: Specibacter sp. RAF43 (assembly GCF_052114065.1). NCBI lineage: Bacteria > Bacillati > Actinomycetota > Actinomycetes > Micrococcales > Micrococcaceae > Specibacter > Specibacter sp. RAF43. The sequence continues at coordinate 57,380 of NZ_JBFREA010000017.1, forward strand.
GATGGATACCTTCGTTGCCGGCCCTATTTGTGGGAACCGCCCTGATCGGCGTGGCCATCACCGCCGGCAATGTATTGATTCCCGGCCTCATCAAGCAGGATTTCGCGAGGCGCCCGGGACTCATGATGGGCTTCTACTCTGTCGGGCTGTTTACTGGTGCCGCCCTGGCCAGCGGCATCACCGTCCCGCTCGCGCGCGCCGCGGGGTGGGATTGGCGGGGCGCACTTGGCATGTGGATTATTCTCGCGATAGCCGGCACCCTGGCATGGCTGCCACAGCTGGTGGAAAAAAGAGGTCAGGGCAGCACGAACATGTTCCAGCTGGCCCGCATTTGGCGGAGTCCGCTAGCTTGGGCCGTCACCGGATTTATGGGCTTGCAGTCGCTCCACTACTACACGGTAACCGCCTGGTTGCCCGAAATCTTCACGTCCCGCGGGTACCACCCGGCCCTGGCCGGACTTTACCTCGCGCTGGCCAGCACGGCAGCCATCCTGACGTCGCTGTTGGTGCCGATCATTGCCGGCCGCATGAAAAACCAGCGCTGGCCCGGGCTGATAGTCACCCTGATGGCAGGTCTTGGCCTCGGCGGAATACTATATACACCCCAACTGGCCCTTCCGGCAGTGATCCTGGTGGGGCTGGGTCAAGGCGGGGCGATCGGATTGGCCCTGTTGTTGATCGTCTTGCGTACAAGAAGCCCCGGAGACGCGGCCGCCCTCTCCGGAATGAGTCAGAGCGCCGGCTACTTGCTTGCTGCGGCGGGGCCGGTGTGTATCGGTGCGTTGCATGATTGGAGCGGTGGGTGGCAAGTCCCCCTTCTCCTGCTTATCGCACTCCTGGTCCCTCAGGGCTATTGTGCCTATACTGCGGGCGCAAACCGGGTGGTCTAAAGCGATCGCCAGGGTCAGGCGAGGCCGCCGGCGTTGAGGAGGCCGCCGTCGAGGGTCAGCACCTGCCCGGTGACCCAGCCGGCGTCGGCGGAGACGAGGAAGGCAACCGCGGCGGCAACGTCGTCGGGGGTCCCCAGGCGCCGCAGCGGGTAGGAGGCGGCCACGTGCTCCTCGCGGCCCTCATAGAGTGCGCGGGCAAAATTGGTCTTGACCACGGCCGGCGCCACGGCGTTCACCCGGATGTCCGGCGCCAGCTCCACGGCCAGGGTGCGCGTGAGGTGGGACACCGCGGCCTTGCTGATGCCGTACAGGCCCAGGCCGGCTGCCGGGACCTCCGCGCTGACGGAGGATAAGTTGATGACGCTCCCGCGCCGCTTCCGGAAATCCAGCCCCGGATGCGCCAGCGCGGCCTGGGTCCAGGCGAGCGTGGCCAGGATGTTGACCTCGAAGATCTTCCGGGCGGCGTCCAGCTCGGCCGTTGCCAAGGGGCCGAACACCGGGTTGATGCCGGCGTTGTTGACCAGGATGTCCAGCCCGCCAAACTGCAAGGCGACGGCGTCCAGCACCTGGCTGCGATGGCTCGCGTCGTCCGCGTGGCCGGCCAGGGCGACGGCGGTCCCCTCCGGGAGGGACGCCAGCGCCCGCTGGAGCTGCTCCCCGCCCCGGGCGGTGATGCACACGCGGGCGCCCTCGGCCGCCAGACGCTGCGCGACGGCGAGACCTATCCCCCGGCTGGCGCCCGTGACGACGGCCGTCTTGCCCTCGAGCCTGTGGCACTGGGCCTCCATGCGTTCCTCTCCGCCGCCGGGTTGGCCACCGGCCGGTCATTGCCAGCATGGTGCGCATCGGGGCGGCGGTCAAGGGCGCGGCCTACCGCTCCTGGTGCGCCGCCAGGAACTTGTAGACCTCGGTCTCATCGACGCCGGGGAAGGCGCCCTGCGGCATGGCGGCGAGCAGGTGCGAATTCGCCCGGGTCGAGGGCCAGGCGTTGCCGGCCCATTCGGCCGACAACGCCTCCGGAGGGCGCCGGCAACACGAGGGGTCCGGGCATTTGGACTGCGAGCGCTCGGTGGTGTCGCGGCCGCGGAACCATTTCACATGCGCATACGGCACGCCAATGCTCAGCGAGTATTCCCCCGAGGAGTGCCGCTCGGTCCGGGCGGTGCACCAATACGTCCCCACGGCGGTGTCCGTGTATTGGTTGAAGGCGCGGAACTTGTCCGGAACCTCAAACACCGCCCGCGACGTCCAGAACCGGCACACGGCCTGGCCCTCAATGGCGCCGGTATGGTCGGCCGGGAAGTTCACGCCGTCGTTCTCATATGCCTTGTGGATGATCCCGGACTCATGCACCTTTTGAAAGTGCGTGGTGATGCCCAAATGCTCGGTGGCCAGGTTGGTGAACCGGTGGGCGGCCGTTTCATAGGAGACGGCAAAGGCGTCCCGGATGTCCTCAATGGCCAGTTCCTTGGCCGCCTTGGCCTCCGTGAGGAAGTCCACCGTGGCGCGTTCGGGCATCAGGAGGGACGCGGCAAAATAGTTGGTGTAGACCCGTTGCCGCAGGAAGTCCGCGTAGTCGCGCGGGGTCTGGTGCCCCAGCACGAAGTGCCCCAGCGCCTGCAGCAGCACGGAGCGGGGGTCGTGGTCGGAGCGCTGGCCGTGCGTCAGATAAATTCGGTGATTCTTCAGATCGGTCACCGAGCGGGTGGAATGGGGCAAATCCCCCACGTAGTGCAGGTCGAATCCCAGGTGCTCGGCAATGTCCGCCGCCACGTGGTGGGACAGCGGTCCCCGGTCGTGGCCCACGGCCTTGAGCAGGTCCTGGGCCTGGCGTTCAATCTCCGGGTAGTAGTTGTTCCGGGACTTCATCTCCTGCCGCAATTCCGAGTTGGCCCGGCGCGCCTCCTCGGGGGTGGCCGACTGCTCATCCAGGCGCCGTTCCAGCTCGTGCTGCAGGCCCACCAGGGACTCGAGAATTTCCATGGAAAGCCGCGAACTGACGCGGACGGTGGGCAGTCCGAGCGATTGGTACAAGGGCCCGCGCTGGGCCTTTTCCAGCTCGATTTCCAGCGCCGCCCGGCGGCTGGGCGGCTCGGCCCCGAGCAGCTGGTCAAGCCCGACGCCGAGGACCCCGGCCAGGTGCTTCAGCAGCGTCAGCTTGGGCTCGCGTTTGCCGTTTTCGATCAGGGAAAGCTGCGACGGCGCGGTCCCCACCTGCGCGCTCAAGTCATCCAGGGTCATGCCCAGCTTCTTGCGCAGGTGCCGCACCCGCCGGCCCAGCGCAATCATGTCCAGCTCGCCGTCGGCGGCACCCGCCCTGGCGTCTCGGGGGGACGAACCGGTCAGTGTCCAGCCTGCATTGTTCATTTCTTGAGAATACAAGAAGAAGTGCAAATCTTTCCAGTAATTACCTCTAGAAACCCTTGGAAAACCCCGGAATAGTGGAAATCACGAAGAAGGAAGCGGGTTTCGAGAGGCCCGATCACCGGGTTTCGACAGGCTCAACCATCGACCACAAGGAGCGACCACCATGACTGCAGCATTTGACCCCGCAACGACGCCGGAGCAGAGCAACGCCGCGGCAGCCGCCGCCCTCGAACTGGAGTGGGCCGCCAACCCCCGCTGGAACGGCGTCGAGCGCACCTACTCGGCCGAAGACGTCATCAAGCTCCGCGGCCGGGTCCAGGAGGAACACACCCTGGCGCGCCGCGGCTCCGAAAAACTGTGGAACCAGCTGCGCAACGCCGCACCGGGCGGCTACACAAACGCGCTCGGGGCCCTCACCGGCAACCAGGCGGTCCAGCAGGTCAAGGCCGGCCTGAAGGCCGTCTACCTCTCCGGCTGGCAGGTCGCCGCGGACGCCAACTCCAACGGCAACACCTACCCGGACCAGTCCCTCTACCCCGTGGACTCCGTGCCCAAGGTGGTCCGGCGCATCAACAACGCGCTCCTGCGGGCGGACCAGATCGAATTCTCCGAAGGCCAGCAGAGCGTCGAGGACTGGCTGGTGCCGATCGTGGCCGACGCCGAAGCCGGCTTTGGCGGCCCCCTCAACGCCTACGAGCTGATGAAGTCCATGATCGACTCCGGCGCCTCGGGCGTGCACTGGGAGGACCAGCTGGCCAGCGAAAAAAAGTGCGGGCACCTGGGCGGGAAGGTCCTCATCCCGACCAAGGCGCACGTCCGCACGCTGAACGCCGCACGGCTCGCCGCCGACGTCGCCGGCGTCCCCTCCGTCATCATTGCCCGCACGGACGCCGAGGCCGCCACCCTCATCACCTCCGACGTCGACGAGCGGGACCGGCCCTTCCTGACCGGGGAGCGCACCGAGGACGGCTTCTACAAGGTCCGCAACGGCCTGGCGCCCTCCATTGCCCGGGCCCGCGCCTACGCCCCCTACGCCGACCTCATCTGGATGGAGACCGGCACTCCGGACCTGGAGCACGCCCGGGCGTTTGCCGAAGGCGTCAAGTCCGAATTCCCCGACCAGATGCTCGCCTACAATTGCTCGCCGTCGTTCAACTGGAAAAAGAACCTCGACGACGCAACGATCGCCAAGTTCCAGCGCGAACTCGGCGCCATGGGATACACCTTCCAGTTCATCACCCTGGCTGGTTTCCACTCCCTGAACTACTCGATGTTTGATCTTGCCCATGGCTACGCCCGCAACGGCATGAGCTCCTACGTCGAACTGCAGGAGCGCGAATTTGGCTCCGAAGACCGCGGCTACACCGCAACCAAGCACCAGCGCGAAGTGGGCACAGGCTACTTCGATCTGGTCGCGACAGCGCTGAATCCAAACAGCGGCACGCTCGCATTGGCTGGTTCCACCGAAGCCCAGCAGTTCCACTAACCCTTTCGTAGCTCGAGCCCGGTGGCCGGGCCCGGTGATCCGATCACCGGCCCGACCACCGGCTCTTTTGCACAGGAGACTCCCATGAACTCGACGAACAGCTTGAACGGCATCACCTTCAACGGCATCACCATGACGGCCCAGCCCATCCATCGCCAGGAGGAAATCCTCACCCCCGAGGCCCTGGATTTCATTGCCGCCCTGAACCGCACGACGGCCGGGCGCCGCCAGGAACTGCTGGCGGCCCGCCAGACGCGGCGCACCCAAATCCTCAGCGGCTCCGATCCGCGCTTCCTGCCCGAGACTGCCGCCATCCGCGAGGACCCCCGCTGGCGGGTGGCACCCCCGGCCCCCGGCCTGGAGGACCGCCGCGTGGAAATCACCGGCCCGGTGGATAAGAAAATGACCATCAACGCGCTGAACTCCGGCGCCAAGGTGTGGCTGGCGGACATGGAGGACGCCTCCACGCCCACGTGGGGCAATGTGATCCGCGGGCAGCTGAACCTCATCGACGCCCTGGAACGGCGGATCGACTTCACCTCCCCCGACGGCAAGGAGTACAAGCTGGCGCCGCAGGAGGACCTGCCCACCATTGTGGTGCGCCCGCGCGGCTGGCACCTGCCGGAAAAGCACCTGCTGATCAACGGCAAGCCGATGGCCGGCGGCGTCGTGGACTTCGGCCTGTTCTTCTTCCACAACGCCCGCCGCCTGCTCGCCCAGGGCAAGGGGCCGTACTTCTACCTGCCGAAGATTGAAAACCACCAGGAGGCCCGCCTGTGGAACGACATCTTCATCCAGGCCCAGGACCTGCTCGGCATCCCGCAGGGCACCATCCGTGCCACCGTGCTGATCGAGACCATCACGGCCGCCTTTGAAATGGAGGAAATCCTCTATGAACTGCGCGACCACGCCGCGGGCCTGAACGCCGGGCGCTGGGACTACCTGTTCTCGGTGATCAAGAACTTCCGCACCCGCGGCCCGCGCTTCGTGCTGCCGGACCGCAACCAGATCACGATGACGGCGCCGTTCATGCGGGCCTACACCGAGCAGCTGGTCCGGGCCTGCCACCGCCGCGGGGCCATGGCCATCGGCGGCATGGCCGCCTTTGTCCCCAACCGCCGCGACCCGCAGGCCAACGCCAATGCGATGGAGAAGGTCCGGGCGGACAAGACCCGGGAAGCCAACGACGGCTTTGACGGTTCCTGGGTGGCCCACCCGGACCTGGTCCCGGTGGCCATGGAGGTCTTCGACGCCACCTTGGGCTGGAACCCGAACCAGATCAGCCGCACCCGGGACGACGTCGAACCCGACGACCGCGCGCTGCTCGACGTCGCCGGCACCCAGGGCACCATCACCGAGGAAGGCATCCGGGATAACATCTGGGTGGGCATCCAGTACATCGAATCCTGGCTGCGCGGCCACGGCGCGGTGGCCCTGAACAACCTCATGGAGGACGCCGCCACCGCGGAAATCTCCCGCTCCCAGATCTGGCAGTGGATCCACAGCCAGGCCATCACCGACCAGGGCGAGCTGATCACCTACGACTGGGTGACCGAGCTGCTCGACGAGGAATTCGCCCGGCTGCCGCGCTTTGACGCGGACCGCTTTGACGAGGCCCGGGAGATCTTCGAAAATGTGGCCCTGGGCGAGGTGTTCCCCGCGTTCCTCACGCTCTCCGCCTACGCGAACTACCTGCACGAGAGCCCGGTCGGGGAGCCRGCACCCAAGCGGGCGCTCACCGCGGCCTAAGTTTGGTTGGCTTCGCCGGACGCGCGCCACTGCAGGCCCGAAATCCGGGCCCCGGCGAAGCCAGCCTTTATCCCGGCCCGGAATAACACCCGGGCCATCCCGGTTGGCGCCAGTATGAAGATTGAAATCTGGTCCGACGTCGCCTGCCCGTGGTGCTACATCGGAAAACGCCGCTTTGAGACCGCCCTGGCCGCCTTCCCGCACAAGGATTCGGTGGAGGTGCAGTGGCGCAGCTACCAGCTCGACCCCACCCTCCCGGACCATTACGACGGCACCGAGCTGGGCTATCTGGCCGAGCGCAAGGGCATGGATCCGGCGCAGGTGGCAGGCATGTTCGCCCATGTGGCCGAGCAGGCCAAGGGCGAGGGCCTGAACTATTCGTTCGAGGACGTCGTGGTGGCGAACAGCTTCAATGCCCACCAGCTGATCCACCTGGCCGCCGCCCACGGCCGGGGCGACGCCGTCAAGGAAGCCCTGCTGTCGGCCCACTTTGAACGTGGCGAGGACATCGGCAGCCGCGAGTTCCTGGTCCGCACCGGCGTTGCCGCGGGCCTGGCTGCCGCCGAGATCACCGAGGCACTGGACACCGACAAGTACGCCGACGACGTCCGGCACGACTTTGCCGAGGCGCGCGCCCTGGGGGTATCCGGGGTCCCGTTCTTTGTCATTGACCGCAAGTACGGCATTTCCGGCGCCCAGCCGGCGGCTCTCTTCAGCCAGGCGCTCGAGGAGGCGTGGCAGGAAGCGCACCCGCTGACCATGGTCGCCGCCGGCGACGCTTCCCCCGACGCCGCCGCCTGCGGCCCGGACGGCTGCGCGATCTAAGCCCCGCCCGCCGCCGGTCGCGGCGGGGCCGGTGTTCCCGGAGGTCGCGTCAAGGAGACTGCAAGGCCGCCCGCACGCCACACTCGACGACCGGCGGCGGAGCCGGTGTTCCCGGAGGTCGCGTCAAGGAGACTGCAAGGCCGCCCGCGGCCGTCAGTCGGATAGCGACCGAGGGAATGCCGGCTCCGCCGCCGGACGAACGACCGGACGAACGACCGGTGACGGCGAGGGAACTACTTGACGGCGCCGGCGGTCAGGCCGGCCACGAAGTTGCGTTGCAGCAGCAGGAAGCCGATCACGATGGGGACGCTGACCACCACGGAGGCGGCCATGATCTGGTTCCAGTACACATTGGTCTGGGTCGAGTAGAGCTGCAGGCCCACGGCCAGGGTCCGGTTGGCGTCGGTGGTCATGACTGACGCGAACAGGACCTCGCCCCAGCTGGTCATGAAACTGTAGATGGCAACGGCGATCAGGCCGGGGCGGGCGGCGGGCAGGATGACGGTCAGCAGCGCGCGCATGGGGCCGCAGCCATCCACCTTGGCGGCCTCGTCCAGCTCTCGCGGAATGCCGTCAAAGTAGCCGGCCAGCATCCAGATGGAGAAGGGCAGCGAAAACGTCAGGTAGGTGATGATCAGGCCCAGGCGCGTGCCCACCAGCTGGATGCCGAAGTTTGTGTTGATGTTCACGAAGATCAAGAACAGCGGGAGCAGGAACAGCACGCCGGGGAGCATCTGCGTGGACAGGACCGTCGTGGAGAAGACCGACCGTCCGCGGAATTTGTAGCGGGAGATCGCGTACGAGGCGAAGATGGCGATGATCAGGGACAGCACGGTGGCGATGGTGGAGACGATCACCGAGTTCACGAAGTAGTTGGCCAGCGGAACGGTTTTCCACATGTCCACATACGGTTGAAGCGTGAGCGCGCTGGGCCACCAGGAGAAGGCGCCCTGGACGTCCGCCAGCGGCTTCATGCCCGAGATCACCATCACGTAGATGGGGACGATGGTGAAAATGCTCAGCAGCGTGAGCGTGATGACCCTAAAGGCTTTGGCGCCGGTTGTTTCATGCACGCTGGTTCCTCCTTTTCATGAAGAGCAGGTAGATTCCGCTGACCAGCAGCAGGAACAGCAGGAGCAGGACGGACATGGCGGCGCCGGAGCCGAAGTTCCAGGTCAGGAACGACGCATTGTAGATGTGGAAGGAGATCAGGTCCCCGGCCGGCGGCTGGGCGTTGCCGAACAGCACAAAGGGAGTGTTGAAGTCGTTGAACGTCCACAGGAACATGACCAGGACCAGGACTAGGTTCACGGGCCGGAGCATCGGGACGGTGATGGCCCACCATTGGCGCAGCGGCTTGGCCCCGTCCACGGCGGACGCCTCGTACACGTCGGTCGGGATGGACTGCAGCCCGGCCATGAGCATCAGGAACGCGAACGGCCACAGGCGCCAGATGGCCACGACCACGACGGCCGCGAAGGCGTTGTCGCCAATCAGCCAGAACGGCTTGTCGCCGGCCAGGCCCAGGTTGTCGTACAGGAAATGGTTGACGGCGCCGGTGTCCTTTTGCAGCATGAACTTCCAGGCAATGACGCCGGCGTACATGGGCAGCGCGTAGGGGATCAGGAACAAGGTGCGGAAGATGGCGCGGCCACGAAAGGTCTTTTGGAGGGCGACGGCGGCCGCCATGCCCAGGGCCCAGGAGATCGCCACGACGAGGATGGTAAAGGCGACCGTAATGAGGAAGGACTTCAGCAGCCCCATGCCGACGGCGCCGTTGAAGTCCAGGGCGACCTGGTAGTTCTTGACCCCGGTGAAGGGTGCGTTGCCCCAGTTGGCAATGAACATCTTGGTGAGCTTGAGGAAGCTCATCCAAATGCCCGTCACCATGGGGATGACGTGGATGACCAGTTCGAAGACGACGGCGGGCGCGAGGAGTGCGTAGGGCAGCCACCAGCCGACACGGCGCGGCTTGCGGGACTTGCCCCCTGGTACGCCGGGGGACGGCCCGGACTTTTTTGCGGCGGTGGTTGCAGTCACTGCTGACACTCACCTTTCTTCAGGTTAGTGG
>NZ_JBFREA010000018.1:0-66488 GCF_052114065.1 Specibacter sp. RAF43
CCAAAAAGGGGCCACCCCACAACCACAAGCCGTGGTGCGGCCCCAACTCACGATCCAGCACCGATTCCAACGCGAGGCCAGCGATCCCGCCCCCAGCAGCAGCACCAATCCCGCGCCCACCCAAAATCAAAACGCAACAGGCTCATTTCCGGGGTTTTTCGACATCTATTGCGGGTCAGATCCGCCGCCGGGGACTAGCGCTGGGTGGCGCCGAACCGCTGGGCGGCCAGGTCCACCGCATTCGCCCGGGCCGCCGAGGCCTCCTCGGCGGTCAGCGTGCGGTCGGCCGCCCGGAAGCGCAGCCCGAAGGCCAGCGACTTGCGGCCCGCCGGAATGGCGGTGCCCTGGTATTCGTCAAACAGGGCAACGTCCTCGAGCAGTTCGCCGGCGCCTTCGCGCAGGGCCTCCAGCACGGCCGCGGCGGGGACCTCGGCCGGCACCACCAGCGCCACGTCCTGCGTGGCGATCGGGTAGGTGGAGATCGACCGGGCCACGATGACGTCCGGGGCGGCGTCAAACACCAGGCTGGCGTTGATCTCCATGGCCACGGTACGCGCCGGCAGGTGCCGCTCCGCCAGCAGCTTCGGATGCAGCTCGCCGGCGTAGCCCACGACCTCCCCGGAGCGCAGCGTCAGCGCGGCGGTCCGGCCGGGGTGGAACGCCTGGTGCGAGCCCTGCTCCACGACCAGGTCAACCCCGACGACGTCCGCCACCAGGCGGGCGGCGTCAATGGCGTCGGCCCAATCCCAAGTCCGCGGCGTGTGGCCCGGCGCGGCCGGGGTGTCCTTGCCCGTGAAGAGGGCGCCAATGGTGAGCGGCTGGTACGGGATGCCGTCATAGAGGGCGTCCAGGACGTCCTCGGAGGGCTTCACCCCGAGCGGCGGGATCGACGCGGTGCCCACCGTCCCGGACGGCAGGAAGACCAGGCCGGACTCAAAGAGGGCCAGGTCGTGGAAGCCGCGCGAGTGGTTCCGCTTGGCGGTCTCGATCAGGCCGGGCAGCACCGAGGTGCGCAGGTAGCCGAACTCCTCGCTGAGCGGGTTCGCCAGCTTGATGGCCGCCCGTTCGGCGCCGGCCTGGGCCACCCCAAAGGTGTCGTTGCCGGCCTTGGAGACAAACGGGTAGGCCAGGATCTCGGTCAGCCCCGCGTCCGCCAGGGCCTGGACCACGCGGCGGCGCTGCTGCTGCGGGCGCGAATAGCCCCGGCCGGGAGGCGCCGTCGGCAGGGTCGCCGGGATCAGGTCGTAGCCCACCAGCCGGGCGATTTCCTCGGTCAGGTCTTCCGGGGTGAGCAGGTCGTGACGCCAGCTCGGGGGCGTGACGGCATAACCGCCGTCGACTGCCTCCACCCCGGCACCCAGGTCCGTCAGGGAGCCGGTGATCTGCTCCGTGGTGAAGTCGATGCCGATGCGCGCGGAGGCGAAGCCGGCCGGCAGGAACACGGAGACGGGCGCGGGCGCGGTGCCCACATCGGTGGCCGCGGTCTCCTCGATGCCGCCGGCGAGCTCGACCAGCAGGTTCACGGCACGCTGGGCCGCCTCATCGGCCACCTCCCAGTCCACGCCGCGCTCGAAGCGCTTGGACGCCTCGGAGGGCAACTTGTGCCGGCGACGGGAACGGGCGATCGAGACTTCCTCAAAGTGCGCGGCCTCGATGAGCACGGTGACGGTGGTGCCGGAGACCTCGGTGGCGGCCCCGCCCATGACCCCGGCCACGCCGATGGCGCCGGAATCGTCGGTGATGAGCAGGTCCTCGGCGTCCAGCGCGCGGACCTTCCCGTCGAGGGTCTTGAGCGTTTCGCCGACGGCGGCGCGGCGCACCACGATGTCGCCGGCGAGCTTGTCGGCGTCGTAGAAGTGCAGCGGCTGGCCCAGCTCGATCATGACGTAGTTGGAGATGTCCACGGCCAGGGAGATGGACCGGATGCCGGCCAGGCGCAGGCGCGCGGACATCCACGGCGGCGTCGGCGCGGCCGGGTTGATCCCTCGCACCGTGCGGGCCACGAACCGGTCGCAGCCGGGCCGGCCATAAATGGGTGCCTCGTCCGCCAGTCGGACCGGGTAGCCCGGGCCGCTCGGGGCGGCGACCGTCACCCGTGCGGCGGGATCCGTGAATCCGGTGCCCGTGGCGTGCGCGTATTCGCGGGCCACGCCGCGGATGCTGAACACGTAGCCGCGGTCCGGAGTCACGTTGATTTCCGCGGCCTCGTCGCGTAGGCCGAGCAGCTCCAGCGCGTCCGTGCCGAGCTCCGGGTCCAGGCCCAGGGTGCCGAGCACCAGGATGCCGTCGTGATCCTCGCCGATGCCCAGCTCGCGGACGGAGGCGATCATGCCGGCCGAGACGTGGCCATACGTGTTGCGCGGGGAGATGCGGAAGTCCCCGGGCAGGACGGCTCCGGGCAGGGTGACCACCACCTTGTCGCCCACCTCAAAGTTGTGCGCACCGCACACGATCCCCTGCACGCCGGAGGGATCGATCCCGTCGCCGGACAGCGTCTGGGCCTGCCCCTCGGGGACAACCCGCACGGTGCACCAGTTGATGGTCTTGCCGTTGCTCTGCGGCTCCTCCACCCGTGAGAGCACCTGCCCCACGACGATGGGGCCGCGGATGTCATCCAGGGGACGGTGCACGGCCTCCTCTTCGAAACCAACCTTGACCAGCTCGGTCATTACGTCTTCGGCGGTTGCGCCCGCCGGTACCTGCGCATACTCGCGCAGCCAAGTCAGTGGAATACGCACCGCTTAGATCTCCATCCCAAAGTGTTCGCTGAAACGTACGTCGCCCTCGATCATGTCGTGCATGTCGGCGACCTCATTGCGGAACATCAGCGTCCGCTCGATGCCCATGCCGAAGGCAAACCCGCAGTACTCGTCCGGGTCGATGCCGGCGGCCCGGAGCACGTTCGGGTTGACCATGCCGCAGCCGCCCCACTCGATCCATCGCGGTCCGCCCTTGGCTCCGGGGTGCCAGATGTCCAGCTCGGCGGAGGGCTCGGTGAACGGGAAGAAGTTCGGACGCAGCCGGATGCTCGCCTCGTCGCCAAACATCTGCCGGGCAAAGTGTTCCAGGGTGCCGCGCAGATCCGCCATGGACAGGCCCTTGTCGATAGCCAGGCCCTCGAACTGGTGGAAGACGGGCGTGTGGGTGGCGTCGAGTTCGTCGGTGCGGAACACCTTGCCCGGGCACAGCACGTAAACGGGCAGCTCACGTTCGAGCAGCGAGCGGACCTGCACGGGCGAGGTGTGCGTGCGCAGCAGCAGGTGGGCCTCGGGCGGCTCCACGAAGAAGGTGTCCTGCATTTCACGGGCCGGGTGGTCCGGCGCGAAGTTCAGGGCGTCGAAGTTGAACCACTCGGACTCAAGCTCGGGCCCCTCGGCGATTTCCCAGCCCATGCCCACGAAGATGTCGCTGACCCGGTCCTGCAGGGTGGAGAGGGGGTGGCGGGCGCCGGCCCGTCGGCGGCGCGGGGCGGCGGTGACGTCCACGGTCTCCTCGACCAGGATGCGTGCGGCATTTTCCGCCTCGAGTACGTCGGTGCGGGCCGCGAGCGCCTTGGCGACGCGCCCCCGGGAGGCCCCCATGAGCTTGCCGGCGGCGGCCTTGTGTTCCTTGGCCAGCCCGCCGATCTCCCGGTTGGCCAGGCTCAGCGGCGACTTGTCGCCGGTGTGCGCCAGTCGGGCGGATTTCAGCTCCTCCAGCGTGGCGGCGGCGGCGATGGCGGCGAGCGCGTTGTCCACCGCCGCCGTGATGGCGGCCTCGTCCAACGGGTCCGGCACGGGTTCAGTGATCGATTCCGGCGCGTCGGCCGTCTTTAAGGGATTGTCAGACATCTACAGTTTTTACCTAAGCTCGATTGCGAGTAAGCGGCGGGGCAGCACCTCCCGTCCCGACCATTCTAGTTGACCGGCCGGTACGGCATGGAAATTGGGGCCGGTCCGCCCGCCGGCCCGATCGGTACGCACTCTTTACCCGTTTGCCATCCCCTTCCCGGGCGCACATTGCTACGCTCAAGGCATGCCCACCCGTGCAGCCTCCCCTGTGTGGCGTACGACGCCGGCCACGCGCCTGGCGTTGCTGGCCTGCCTTGCCCTGGGGCTGGGGGCGGGCGGACTGGCCGGATGCGGTGTCTTGCTCCCGGGCCGGGTTACGCATTACACCCCCGGGCCCGCCGCCGTGCAGGGCGCCGCGGACTGCCTGGCCACCTCCTCTTGGCATGGGCCCGGCATGAGCCCGGCGCCGGATGTGGGAGCCACGTTGGGCAGCGTGCCGCCGGGATTTGTCCCGGTGGATGCTGTGCTGTGCTCGCCGGGCCCGCCCACCGCGCAGGGATCGACCGGGCCGCCACGGCAAACAATTCTTGAACAGCATCTCTCCGGAGACTACGAGCCGCTGCTGGCCGCCCTGGAGGAACACAGCGACCGCCAGGAGGGCGGCGTCTGCCCGGCCATGGCCGAACTCATCCCCGACCTCTGGCTGGTCAACGCCGCCGGCAAGGCGGTCCACGTGCAGTGGCCGCTGACCGGATGCGGCTTCAGCAAGCCGGGCGTGCGCAAGGCCCTGGACGCATTGGCCGTCTCGTCCGCCAGGACGCTCAACCTGCCCGCGACCGGCCCCGGGCTGCCTACCCCGGGCCCGCCCGTCCACTACACGCCGGGCCCGGCGGCCCTCCAGGCCGGCGTTGACTGCCTGGCATCGTCGATGGCGCTGCCGGCCCGGGACATCCCGCAGCCGGAGGTGTTGGACCTGATGGGCAGCGTGCCGGAGGGGTTCGTGCCGGTGGACGTGGTGGAATGCAGCCTGCACGTGGGGGCACCCGCAGGCACGTCCGCCCCGACGCCGGTCGCACCCACCATCGTGGAACGGCACTTCGTGGGCAACTATGCCCCGCTGCTGGCGGCACTGGCCCAGCAGAGCGAGCGCCGGGACGGCGTGGTCTGCGAAGCCAGCCTGGAGCTCATCCCGGACCTGTGGCTGGTCAATGCCGCCGGCAAGGCCGTCCACGTCCAGTGGCCGCTGGACGCGTGCAACAAGTCCAAGCCGGAGACGGCCAAGGCCTTGGCCGGGCTGCAGCCCGGGGCCACCCGCTCGCTCGATGTTCCGGCGGCACGATGAGGGCCCTGCTGGCCTGCGTGGCACTTGGCCTGGGCGCCGCCGGGCTCGCGGGCTGCACGGCGTTCGCAACCCACTTCACACCGGGCCCCGCGGTGCTCCAGGACGGCGTCGACTGCCTGGTCCCCTCGGAGTGGCGTCCCGACTACGGTCCCACCGACCCGGCGGCCCGGCTCATGGGCACCGTGCCCGCCGGCTTCGTGCCGGTGGATGTGGTGCGGTGCAGGGAGGACTTCCTGCCGACGCCCAACGCCACCACGGTGAAACGGGTGGTGCTGGCGGAGCACCTCCGCGGCGACTACGCAGCGCTGCTGGCAGCGCTGGCCCAGCCCAGTGATCGGGCGTACGGCGCCAGCTGCACGGACGACGCAGAGTTCATGCCCAATTTGTGGCTCGTCAATGCCGGCGGCCAGGCGGTGCACGTAATGTGGCCGCTGGATGCCTGCGGCAAGACCCGCGGCAAGCCCGACACCGCGAAGGCACTGGCGGCGCTGACGGTCGCATCAACCAGCACACTCGACGCCCCGGTGCTCCCGTGAGGGCCGCCGTGCGGGCCCGGCAGCTGGCCAACGCGCTGAACCTGTCCACGCCGGCCGGGCTGCTGCTGGCGGCGCTGACTCGCACGCCCGTGCAAGGCGGCCCGGACGGGCTGCTGCTCGGAACCGGCTACCGGCCCAGGCTGCCACCTGCGGAGGCCTTCACCGTGGGCAATGTGATCTTCTACCGGGCCGATCGGGGCTTCATCGATGCCCGGCCCACCCTGCTCCGCCATGAGGCGGCGCATGCCACGCAATACGCCTGGTGCTTGGGCCTGCCGTTCCTGCCGCTCTACGCCGCCTGCGCCGCGTACTCGCTGTGGCGCACGGGCGAGCCGGGCAGCCGGAATTTCTTCGAGCGCCGGGCCGGGYTGGCCGCCGGCGGTTATCGCGAGCAGCCCGTCATTGCCAGATGGCGGCGGGACCGCCTGGCCGGGCCCCGGACCATTGGCGGCACGCACCCCAGCGAAAGGACCCTCCCATGAACGAATCCGTCCCGGCCAACGCCCACACCGTCACGGTCACCGGAACCGGCTCCGTGGCCACCGCCCCCGACTACTTCCACATCAACATCGGCATCGAGGCGCAGCGGCCCACCGTCCGGGAGGCCTACGCGGCGGCCGGGGCCGCCCTCGCCGCCATCTCGGCCCGCCTGCTGGAACTGCACGTGCCCCGGGACGTCATCGGCTCCTCCGCCCTGGACGTGCGCGCCGAGACGCGGTGGCAGGACGGCGCGGGCTCCCTGATCACCGGCTACACGGTCTCCAGCACGCTCAATGTCATGCTCCGCTACGACGAGGCGGCCGCGGACATCGTGGCCGCCGTCGTCGACGCCGGCAACAACAGCGTCCGGCTCAACGGCCTGACGCCGGCGGTCTCCGACCCCTCGGCCACGCAGGACGCCGCCCGGGCACTTGCCTGGGCGGACGCGCAGCGCTCGGCCCTGCTGTATGCCGAGCTGGCCGGACGGGCCCTCGGGCGGGCCGTCGCCATCGTCGAGGGCCCCGAAAGATGGAACCCGCCCATGCCGTTCATAACCCAAACATCCCTGACCGGCGATGCCGCCCTGGCGGTGGAGCCGGGGCAACGCAGTGTAAGCGCCGCCGTGACGGTCACCTGGGAACTGATTTAGGCGTGCTTGCTAGATGGTGATTTCCCGCTTGAGGATCTTGCCGGTGGGGCCCTTGGGCAGCGAATCCAGGATGACCACCTTCCGCGGGAACTTGTAGGCGGCCACCCGCTGCTCGACAAAGTCCCGAATGTCGGCGGCGAGCGCCTCCGGATCGTCGGCGCCGGCCGCTCCGGGCTTGAGCGAGACCGCCGCGTACACCTCCTCGCCGTGGATGTCGTCCGGGCGGCCGACGACGGCGGCCTCGGCCACGGCCGGGTGCTCGTACAACACCTCCTCGACCTCGCGCGGGTAGACGTTGTAGCCCCCGCGCAGGATCATGTCCTTTTTCCGGTCGACGATGAAGTACACGCCGTCGTCGTCCATTCGGGCCAGGTCGCCGGTGCGGAACCAGCCGTCGGGGATCGCGGCGGCCGTGGCGTCGGGGTTGTTCCAGTACCCCTTCATCACGTAGGGGCCGGCGACGGCGATCTCCCCCACCGTGCCGGGCTCGACGTCGTGGCCGGCGTCGTCCACGATGCGCAGCCGGGCGCCGCGGACCGGGGTGCCGATGGAGCCCGGCTTGCGGATGCCGTCCACCTGGTTGAAGGTCACCACGGGGGAGGTCTCGGACAGGCCATAGCCCTCCAGCAGCGTGGCGCTGAAGGATCGTTCGAATTCACGCAGGATCTCCAGGGGCAGCGGCGAGCCGCCGGAGGCCGCCACGCGCAGGCTGGAGACGTCATAGTTGTCCCGGCCCGGCGCCCGCAACAGCGCGATGTACATGGTGGGCACGCCTTCAAAGATGGTGACCTTGTCCCGCTGGATGATCTCCAGGGCCTTGAGGGGATCGAACTTGGGCAGCAGCGTCACCGTGGCCCCCGCCATGACGGCGGCGTTCAGCGCGCAGGTCTGTCCGAAGATGTGAAAGAACGGCAGCCCGCCGAAGATCACGTCGCCCCGGCGGATGTCGAAGAGGCCGCGGGAGACCTCGGCGTTGCTGCGCAGGTTCTCGTGCGTGAGCTCCGCGCCCTTCGGCTTGCCGGTGGTCCCGGAGGTGTAGAGGATGACGGCGGTCTCATCCTGCCCGGCCTCCGTCACGCCGGTGCGCGGCTCGGTGCCCGCGAGCAGCCCCATGAAGTCGGCGTCGATGGGGATGACGGCGGTTCCCGCGGCGGCCGCGCCGTCGGCGGCCTCGGCCATGACCCCGTCCCACACGAAGGCCAGCGCGGCCCCGGAGTCATGCAGGTGGTATTCGACCTCCCGGGCCTTCAGCAACGGGTTCAGCGGCACCACGACCGCCCCGAACCGCAGTATCCCGTAGTAGATGGGCGGCATTTGCGGCAGGTTGGGCGAAATCACCGCCACCCTGTCCCCCGCCGTGACGCCGCGGGCGGCCAAGAGTCCGGCGACCTTTGCACTCAGGGCGTCCAGGGCCGCGTACGTGATCTCGATGCCGTCGAGTTTGATGGCGACCCCGCCCGGGTTCTCCGCCGCCGAGGTGGTGAGGATGGTGGCCAGATTGGTCATTGCCGGCTCCTTGCTGTTGGAACGGTTGCCGCGTGGTCGGCGGCAGTGGGTGGGGCGCCCGCCGGTGTGGGGACGGGCTGCCTTTGCCCATAGCCTAGACCCGGCGGTCACGCGGGATGTGATCTGCGGCATAAACCCGGCACGGCCCGCAGCGGGCCCCGCAGCGGGGGATGCTTCGAAACCCTTGACCAGGAATCGAATTTCTGTTCGAATGGAGGCATGCGGTGGACCAATCAGCAGCTCGTCCCGGACCTAGTTGGCAGCGACCTAGTTGGCAGCGATTCAGTTGGCAGCGATTCAGGGACCTCGAGGGCGGGGGCCGTCACGCTGCCCCTGCTGCCGCTGGCCGGGCTGGTCAAGAGCGTGAACACGCCCGAGTTTGCCGGGGTCACCTTTCACGAGGTGATCGCGAAGTCCGCCCTCAACAAGGTCCCGCGGACATCCTCCATGCCCTTTGAATGGACGGTGAACCCGTATCGCGGCTGCTCGCATGCCTGCGTGTACTGCTTCGCCCGCAAGAGCCACACCTACCTGGACTTTGATTCGGGCGCCGACTTTGATTCGCAGGTGGTGGTCAAGGTCAATGTGGCGCAGGTGTTGCGCCGGGAACTGTTCAAGCCGGCCTGGGGCCGGCACCACGTGGCGCTGGGGACCAACACGGATCCGTACCAGCGCGCCGAGGGCCGGTACAAGCTCATGCCCGGCATCATCGCGGCCCTGGCCGACTCCGGCACCCCATTTTCGATCCTGACCAGGGGCACGCTGCTGGCCCGGGACATCCCCCTCCTGCAGGAGGCGGGCCGGCAGGTAAGTGTCGGGATGGGCATTTCCCTGGCCCTGCTGGACGAGGACCTGGCCGCGGCGGTGGAACCGGGCACCCCCGCACCGCGGGCCAGGCTGCACCTGATCGCCAAGCTCCGCGACGCCGGCCTGCCCTGTGGGGTCATGGCCATGCCCATCCTGCCGTGGCTGACGGATTCCCAGGAGTCCCTTGACGCGTTGTTTGCCGCGCTGGCCGGGGCCGGCGCCACCGGGGTCACCGCGGGGGCGCTCTACCTGCGTCCCGGGACGCGCGAATGGTTCATGCAGTGGCTGGCCCGGGAGCATCCGGCCCTGGTGGGCCGGTATCGGCGCCTCTACGCAACGGGCGCCTACGCGCCGAAGGAATACCGGCAATGGCTGGCGGGCCGGATCACCGAGGCCAAGCGGCGTCACGGCCTGGCCGGCTCGGCCGGGTTCATCCACGACCCCCGCCCGCAGCGGGCACGCCAGTCCTCCGGCCGCCTCCGGGACGGCCAGGGCGGCGCGGGCAACGAAAAGGCGGGGACGGCCCGCGCCGTCCCCGCCCCCTCCGTGCTCGAACCGACCCTGTTCTAGGGCGGCGTGCGTCTGCCGGCTATCCGCTCTTGCGGCGGAATTCACGCTTGTGCGACGCGGCACCGTGCTGCTGGTTGATCTTGCCTCCGCCGGCGGCCTCGACACTGCCGTGGTGCTGGTTTTTCTTGTTCTCCAGCGCCTGGCGAAACTTTTCCTTGGTTTCTTCGCTGGCACCGCCGGGTGCCGCGGGGGCTTCTCCGTTGTGTTTTCCTGACGACGTCACTGCACAACCTCCTAAGACTTGAGTAACCCCCAGTCTGGCATAGGGAGCGCCGAATCCAACAGCCCTAGTGGCGCGTGTCCAGGGCCTGCAGGGCGTGGACAATCGGCAGGTCCGCCGGAATCCACGGCAGGGCCAGGATCTTCGCCCCGGCCAGCGGAACCCAGCACAGCTCGTCATGATCTTCCAGTGGCGCCGGGGACCCGTCCGTCACCTCCGCCAGCCACACCCGCATGGTGGCGGTGGAATGCAGGGGCCAGCCATCCGGCGTCGGCCCCGCCACTTCGGCGCCCAGGCGCACCGCCACGCCAAGTTCCTCCCGGAGCTCGCGGTGCAGCGCCTCGCGGGGGGCCTCCCCCGGCTCCACCTTGCCGCCGGGGAATTCCCACATGCCGGCAAATTCCGGCGGTGCGGTGCGGCGGGCGGCGAGCAGGCGGGCGGGCTGGGTGATCGAATCAACGATGGCGCCGCCGACGATTTGTTTGTGCAAAGTCACCTGCCCAGTGTAGGGCGAACTAGACTGGTGCGGGACAGCGCCGTCTTGCCCCATCCACGTCCCTGCCGTCCCGCGCAGGGACCGGCCCGTACCCGCACCGCGGAGTTCCGCCGTTTCCCAGTGAAAGCACCCTTCATGACCACGCTGAAATCCGGGCCCGCCACGAGGGCCGGCCACCCCAACGCCGCCGCCTGGGCCATCTTTTCCCTCGCGATCGGCGGGTTCGGCATCGGCACCACGGAATTCGCCATGATGGGGCTGCTGCCCAATGTGGCCGACGGCGTGGGCGTGTCCGTCCCGGAGGCCGGCCACGTCATCTCGGCCTACGCGCTCGGCGTGGTGGTGGGCGCCCCGTTGCTGGTGGCCATCAGCGCCAAGATGCGGCGCAAGACGCTGGCGCTGGGGCTCATGGCGTTGTTCACGCTGGGCAATCTGTCCTCCTTCTTTGCCCAGGACTACGGCACGCTCCTGGTGACCCGGTTCATCGCCGGCCTGCCGCACGGGGCCTACTTCGGCGTCGCGGCCGTGCTCGCCGCCTCGCTGGTGGCCCCCACCAAGCGCGGGCGGGCCATCGCCATGGTCATGATGGGCCTGGCCGTGGCCAACGTGGTGGGCGTGCCGCTGGCGACATTCGTCGGCCAGCAATTCGGCTGGCGGCTGATGTTTGTCATGGTGGCGGCGATCGGGCTGGTCACGATGGCGAGCATCGCAAGGGTCATCCCCTCGCAAAAGGCCCACCCCGACGCCGGGCTGCGCCGGGAACTGAGCACGCTGCGGCGCGGCCAGGTGTGGTTGACGCTGCTGATCGGCGTCGTCGGCTTCGGCGGATTCTTTGCCGTCTACACGTACGTGGCCAACACGATGACGGACGTGGCCGGATTCCCGGCCGACTTCATGCCGGTGATCGTGGGCCTGTACGGGCTGGGCATGGTGGCCGGCAGTTTTGTGGGCGGTAAGCTGGCCGACTGGTCCGTGCTGGGGAGCATCTTCATCATGATGGTCTTCATTGCCGTGATCCTGGTGGTGTATGCGTTCACGGTACACATCCAAGTGCTGGCCCTGGTCATGATCTTCATCATCGGCGCCTCCGGATCCATGCTGGTCCCCTCCCTGCAGACCCGCCTGCTGGATGTCTCCCCCGGCGCCCCCACCCTGGCGTCCTCGCTGAACCACTCGGCCCTGAACATGGCCAACGCGCTCGGCGCCTTCGCCGGCGGCCTGGTGATCAGCTGGGGCTGGGGGTTCACCGCCCCGGCCCTGGTGGGGGCCGGGCTGGCGGTGCTGGGCCTGGGCGTGGCGGCCGTCAGCGGACTGCTGGAGCGCCGTCGCCCGCTCAAGGCCCAACCCGCCCATGCTGCCCCGCGCGAGAACTGGCCCGCAAAACGCGAGAACTGACCCGCAAAAGATGTCGAAAAATGGACGAAAATCGTGATTTTTCGACATCTTTTGCGGGTCAGTTCTTGCGGGAGGGCGCTATGGCCGGGGGTCGGGGTCCTTGGCTGCCGAATAAATGTCCGGCTCCAGGTAGATGACCGTGGCAATGGGCACGGCCGCACGGACGCGTTGCTCGGCGGCATCGATGGCGGCGGCGATCTGGGCCCCCGTTTCGGCCTCGAGCACGGCGATTTTCGCCGCCACCAGCAATTCCTCCGGGCCCAGGTGCAGTGTCTTCAAGTGGATGATGCTGCCCACGCCCTGCCCCACCAGGGCGGCCTCAATGGCCCGGACGTCATCCACCGTGGCGGATTCCCCGAGCAGCAGCGACTTCGTCTCCACGGCGAGCACGACGGCCACGGTCACGAGCAGCACGCCGATGAGGGCCGTGCCGGCCGCGTCCCACAAACCGTTGCCGGTCGCCAGGGTCATCGAGACGCCGAACAGGGCAAAGACCAGGCCGAGGAGTGCCGCCGCGTCTTCCAGTAGGATGACGGGCAGTTCCGGGGCCTTGGCCGTCCGGATGAACTGCCCCCAGCTTTTGGAGCCGCGCGTGGCATTGGATTCCCGGATGGCCACCGCGAAGGAGCGGCCCTCCAGGATGATGGCGCCCACCAGTACCACCAGCGGAACCCAGGCCCATTGGGGCTCCATGGCGTGCGGGTGCTCCCACTTGGAGTAGGCCTCGTAGAGGGCAAAGACGCCGCCCACGCTGAACAAGATGATGGAGACCAGGAACGCGTACACGTAGCGTTCGCGGCCGTAGCCGAAGGGATGCTCGGGGCTGGCCTGCCGGGTGGCCCGCTTGCCGCCGACCAGCAACAGGATCTGGTTGCCGGAATCGGCCAGCGAGTGGATGGCCTCGGCCAGCATGGAAGAGGACAAGGTCAAGAAATATGCCACAAACTTCAGTGCGGCAATGGACAGATTTGCCAGCAGCGCCGCAACGATCGCCTTGCTGCCACCTCCGTGAGCCATGATGGGTTCCCCTCGCTGTTGCGGACCGGGCGGTCGCCGTGTCCAGTGCCAAATATTACCCGGCCCGGCGTTGGGCCCTGGCACTGGCGTAGAGGCAGACCGTGGCCGCGGTGCCCAGGTTCAGCGACTCCGCCGACCCGTACACGGGGACCGCCACGCGGAAGTCGGCCAGGGCCTTTTCCTCCCCGGCCAGGCCCTGGGCCTCGTTGCCGAACAACCAGAGGGTGGGGTGCTCCAGAGAGTACCGGGAGTCGGGCATTTCCTGTTCGAAGCTGCGGGCCGCACTTTCATCCTGGAGCAGGTCCAGGTTCAGCTGGCCGTAGCCGTCGGCGGCCAGCACGCCAAGGCCGGCGGTCCGGGCGGCCGTGACGACGTCGGCGAGTTCCGCCCCGAGGACGACCGGCAGGTGGAAGAGGGACCCGGCCGTGGAGCGGACCGCCTTGGGGTTGTAAATATCCACGCTGGAGTTGGAGAAGATGACCGCGTCCGCGCCGGCGGCATCGGCGGCCCGCAGCACGGTGCCGGCGTTGCCGGGGTCGCGAACCTGGCAGAGCATGGCGATGAGCTTGGGCTTGGCGGCCAGCACCGCCTCCAGCGGCACGTCCACAAAGTTGCACACGGCCACAATGCCTTGCGGGGTGACGGTATCCGTCATGGCCGAGAGCACCATGTCACTGGCGATGCGGATCTGCAGCCTGGCGCCGCGGTGGGCGGCCAGTTCCAGCATCTCCGGATGGCGTTTGAGAGACTCGACCGAGGCATAGACGGCCTCGACGATCGGGCTGCCGCCGGCGTCCAGGGAGTCACGGTGGGCCTGAAGCGCCTCGCGCACGGCCTGCGGGCCCTCGGCAAAGAACTGGCGGCGCTTTAAACGCGCCGAGCGCCCGGCCAGCTTCGCAACGTCCCTGACTCGATCGGCTCGAGGATTGGTCATTGCATCAGCTGGCGGGCGCCCGGATTCACTCATGTTTAGGACTCTAGCAGTCGCCAACCATGAACTCGGAACCTGTTGGTTCCGCGGATTTTTATGCTACTTGGCGGCCGGCGCAGAGGTGTCTGCCGGCAGCGCTGCCTTGGCGATCTTCACCAGCGCGGCGAAGGCGCCGGCGTCGTTGACGGCCAGGTCGGCCAGCATGCGGCGGTCAACCTCGATCTCGGCGGCCTTCAGGCCCTGGATCAGGCGGTTGTAGGTCAGGCCGTTGGCGCGTGAGGCAGCGTTGATGCGCTGGATCCAGAGGCGACGGAAGTCGCCCTTGCGCTTGCGGCGGTCGCCGTAGCTGTACACAAACGAGTGCAGCAGCTGCTCTTTGGCCTTGCGGTACAGGCGCGAACGCTGTCCGCGGTAGCCCTTGGCGCGCTCAAGAATAACCCGACGCTTTTTGTGGGCGTTTACCGCCCGCTTCACACGTGCCACGTGCGTACTCCTTCAAGTTCTGTATCCCAAGCCAATCGTGCCTGAGAAGGCTTTTATGAAATGACGTCGTCCCGGAACGGGACCAACGCCGATCAACTTGCGAAATTAGATGCCGAGCATCTTTTTGATGTTGCGGACGTCGGCCTTGGCGACCAGGAGGTCGCCCTTGAGGCGGCGCTTCAGGCTGGAAGGCTTGTGCTCCAGGTAGTGGCGGCGGTTGGCCTGCTGGCGCCGCAGCTTACCGGAACCGGTGAGCTTGAAACGCTTCTTTGCACCACTGTGTGTCTTCATTTTCGGCATGAGGACCTGTCTCCTTACGTATCCACCGGCGCTGCCTGTGGTTCTCTTGCAGCGACTGGTTGGGTCACTGTGGGGGTGTGTTTTCACCGCTGAGCAAAGGGATGAACCCTACTCAGCCGAGTCTTTCTTGGCGGCCGCGGGCACGCTCTTTGCAGAGCCGCCCTTGGCCGCGGGCTTGACGGCCGGCTTGGCCGCGGGCCGGGCCGCCGGCTTGACGGCGGCGGGCTTGGGCATCGGCTTGGGCATCGGGATCGGCCGGGCCGCGACCGGCTTCGGCGCGGCGGCCGGGGCCGCGACGGCGGGCTTGGCGGCCGGAGCCGGGGCCGGGGCCGCGACGGCGGACTTGGCAGCGGCCGGAGCCTTCGCAACGGGCGCCTTCGCGACGGGGGCCTTCACCGCGGGAGCCGCGGCCGGCGCCTTCGCAACGGGAGCCTTGATCGGCTCAGCCTTTGCCGGCTCAACCTTGACGGGCTCAGCCTTGGCGGGCGGGGCCGTCGTGGTCGCGTCCTCGGCCGGCGCGTCAGCCGACTCGCCGGCAGCGGCCGGTGCGTCGACGACGGCGGCGGAGGCGTCGTCGTCCGTCAGGTGCAGGCCCGAGGGCAGCAGCTCTGCCAGGGACTGGGTCATGGGGACCTTGTTGTCGCGGTCCACGTCGACGCGGGCGGTGCCGTTGGCGACGGCTTCGTTGTGGGCCTTGGCGTCGGCGCGCTGCTGTTGGCGACGGGCCTCTGCCTTGGCTTCGGCCTTGTTCTTCAACGGGCCGATCACCATGACCATGTTGCGCCCGTCAATGCGGGGGCTCGACTCCACGGCGCCGACGTCGGCGACGTCCTCGGCGAACTTCTGGAGCAGGCGGATGCCCATTTCGGGGCGCTGCTGCTCCCGGCCGCGGAACTGGATCATGGCCTTGACCTTGTCGCCGGCGCCGAGGAAGCGCAGGGCATGCCCGCGCTTGGTCTCGTAGTCGTGCTTGTCGATCTTCAGGCGGAAGCGGATTTCCTTCAGGACGGTGTTCGTCTGATTCTTCCGCGCTTCGCGGGCCTTGACGGCGGCCTCGTATTTGTACTTGCCGAAGTCCATCAGTTTGCACACCGGCGGCTTGGCCGTCGGCGCGACCTCAACCAGATCCAAGTCCGACTCAGCGGCAAGACGGAGGGCATCTTCGATGCGGACGATCCCTACTTGTTCGCCTGCTGGCCCAACCAACCGCACCTCGGGGACGCGGATACGATCATTGATGCGTGGCTCGCTAATGTGTAACTCCTGTTGCGAAAGATATGTGAACGCCACCAGCAAAGGAGAAGGCCTCCCATCGCTGATGCAATGTGGAAGCCTCTAAGAAATCGGTGCCGCTCAACCCCTCTGCAGGGGGTGCGGCCAGCCTCCCGTCCGGGACGCTCCGACCTGAACCAGACAACGCCAACTTCTTGGGTCGAAAGGTGGGAGAGGACTCCACTTGCAAACCGGACGCCGTAACCTTTGAACCCTGCCTTGCGGCGGGCATCGAATAACGACATCCAGTCGGTCTGTGACAAGCTTAGCAGTATGAGTAGCTCAGATAACAATCAGGACACCCCGGAGACCCGCCACAGTTTCGACGCCTCCCCCGAAGAGGCGCTCAGCGACGCCGACACCGCCGCCGTGGTGCGAGACATCGCCGAAGTTCCCGCCGTTGAGGTCATTACGACGGCGGCCGTCCACCTGATGAGCGCGGCCGCGGTCAAGTGCGGGCTGGCCGCCGGGCCGGACGCATCGGAGCTTAAGGACCTGGATGAGGCACGCAAGCTGATTACCGCGCTGGCCGGTTTCATCACCGCCGCCGCCCCGGAGATTGGCAGTCAGCATGCCGGGCCGTTGCGCGACGGGCTGCGTTCCCTGCAGCTGGCCTTCCGCGAGGCCTCCGAGTTCCCGGACGCACCCGGCAAGGGTCCCGGCGAGAAGTACACCGGCGCCGTCAACTAGCGTCACGGCCGAGCACAGCCCTTAACGTCCCTACGCCGCGTCGGTCCCGCCCAGGACATCCTTCGACTCCGCCGCCGGCTCCCCGAGCGCCCCTCCCGGCGCAGCGGCCCGGCGGCGCCGGATGTTCTGCGCGGCAAGCCCGGCAAGGGCCAGGACGGCGGCGATGAGGCCGGTGATGGCGAATCCGGCCCAGGGGCCGATGTGGTCGATCATGGCCCCGGCGAACGGTGCGCCCATGGCGCTGCCGATCGTCAGGGACGACCCGTACCAGCCCATGGCCTCCCCGCGCCGCCGCTCGCCGACCAGATCCGCGATGTGCTCGGCACTGGAAGTCAGCACGGGCGCACACAGCAGGCCGGGGAGGATGGAGAGCAGGCCCAGCGTCCAGGCATCGGTGGCGAATCCCATCGGAATGGTCAGCACGGCCATGGCCCCGAGCAGCCACAACGGACTGATGGAGCGTTTCAGGGAGCCGTAGATCAGCCCGCCCAGCAGCGACGCGCCGCACCAGAAGAAGAACACGATCCCCAGCTGGCCCACCTGGCCGTTGGCGCGCAGGACGGCGACCATGCCGACATCGGTGCCGGAGAGCACCAGGCCCGCCCCGAGCGCCGCCCCCAGGACGGCCAGGACCGCCAGGTTGACCCAGGCCAGGTTGTCGCGCGTGCGGTCCCGGACACGGCCAAGGTAGCTGCCGGCGGCCGAGGACTGGCCGGCCACGATTTCCGCCGGGGCCATGTCCGCCAGCGAATCCAGGGCGGCCTGGTCGCCGACGGCGACGTACGCGCCCTGCTGGCCGGTGCGGGTGGGCGGATTGAACCACATGAGCAGCAACCCGGCGACGGCGGAGGCCGCACCAATGATGATCAGGCCCACGACGGTGTGGATGGTGGTGGCGAGCACGACGCCGGCGGCCGGGCCGATCATGAACGTCACTTCGGCGCCCATGGAGTCCAGGGCGTAGGCCGTGCGGCGTTGCTCCGCCGGCACCATGACGCCCAGCGCCTGGCGCACCACCGAAAAGATGGGCACGGCGAAGAGTCCCCCGAGCACCGCGGCAACCACCAGGAGTTGAAAGTTCAGGAACGGGGCAATGGACCACACGACCACCTCGGCGATGACGGACGGTATCAGGGCCCGCCGGAGCCCGTGCAGGTCCACCTGGCGCCCCCGCCACGGTGCGCCCAGGGCCATGCCGAGGGTGATGGCGGCGGCCACCCCGCCGGCGGCCGTGTAGCTCAGGCCCATGGTTTGGACCACATGCAGGGTCAGCAGGACCCCGGCCGCGGCGTGCGGGATCCGGGCAATCATGGCGATCAAGAGCAGCCGTCGCACGGGTGCCAGCGCGAGTAGTTGCCGGTAGGCGGCAAAATTCACGTGCGTCTTCTCTCTCGGCGTTGAAGCAGGGCCACCGGCCCGTCAGGGGCCCGGTGCGGGGTGCGGATTCAAGAGGCGGATCGCGACGGAGTCGACAGTGGCGGCGAAATATTGATTCCCCGCCCAGGTATCCTGCAGGGCCGCTAGGACGGCGGCCACGGCGGGCTGGTCGAGCCCGGGCCGCAACGTGAGGTTGACGGTCAGTTCCGGCCCGGCGCCACCCCCGTGCACCAACCGTCCAGACGGTTCAGCGTTCTTGTCCCACAGGGATTCTATGCCCTGGCCGGCGGTGGCGGAAATGGCCAGCACGGCGGGGTGGGCGAGCGCCGTGACGGAGTCCGCCAGCACCGTCAGCACGGCCGGATCCTGGTAGCTGGGGATCCACGGGCGCTGCTGAGCCAGCGCCCACATCGCCGGGCGGCGGACGACGAACGGCCGCTCGCTCCCCGGGTCCACCACCAGCAACGCAGCGTCCTCGGCGACCGCGGACAGCGCGGCCCGGGCGGCATAAACGGCGACCGGGCGCGCCTGGGGGTGCCACCGCGAAAGGGCGGCCGCGTTGGTGAACACGGGCAGCGCGCGACGACCGTCCGGGGCCTGCACGGTCACCAGGGCCATGTCCGACTCCTTGTCGGCCGCGAGACCGTTCGCGCCCACGGTTTGTTCGGCCAGCTGCGCCACGATCGGGATGAACACCCGCGCCGTCGCCAGGCTCGCCACCACGTCGCCCTCGACCCCGGTCCCGGCGACCAGCCGCTGCACCGCCGCGGCGAAGTGCGCGTCGGTGGCGCCGTCGTCGTTCTCAAAGTTGTGGTATTTTTCCTGCGCCGGCAGATCCCGCCCCTGCCAGGGCTGCCCGGCGGAGTCCGTTGCCCCGCCGGCGCCGGCCAGCTTGGCGGCGATGTGCCCGGGCAGCGGCTTCCGGGGCGTCTGGGTCACGATCGTGCGCCGAGTTAGCGGCGGCCGGCCACGTCGAGGGCCTGGGGCAGCGTGAACTTCCCGGCGTACAGCGCCTTGCCGACGATGGCGCCTTCGACGCCGTCGCCCACCAGATCACGCAGCACGCGCAGGTCCTCAAGGCTGGAGATGCCGCCCGAGGCCACCACGGGCTTGGCCGTGCGGGCACACATTTCGCGCAACAGGTCCACGTTGGGGCCGCGCAGCGTGCCGTCCTTGGTGACGTCGGTGACGACGTAGCGGGCGCAGCCGGCGTCCTCGAGCCGGGCGAGCACCTCCCAAAGGTCCCCGCCGTCCTTGGTCCAGCCGCGGGCCGCCAGGGTGGTGCCGCGCACATCGAGCCCGACGGCGATCTGCTCGCCAAAGCGCGCGATGGCCCGGGCCGTCCACTGCGGGTTTTCCAGCGCGGCCGTGCCCAGATTCACGCGGGCCGCGCCCAGTTCCAGGGCGCCTTCCAGGGAGGCGTCGTCGCGGATGCCGCCGGAGAGTTCCACCTTCACGTTCAGCGCCTGGACCACCTCGCGCAGCAGGGGCAGGTTGGAACCGCGCCCAAAGGCGGCGTCGAGGTCGACCAGGTGGACCCATTCGGCGCCGTCGTTCTGCCAGTTCATGGCCGCCTCAAGGGGTGAGCCGTAGCTGGTTTCGGAGCCGGCCTCGCCCTGGACGAGGCGGACGGCCTGGCCGTCGGCGACATCGACGGCGGGCAGCAGTTCCAGGATGGGGGCGGTGGTGGTCATCGGGTCCTCAACGTTCTTCGGTGGTTACGGGCTGTGCGGCGCGGCCGGCGCCGGCTAGTTGGAAAGCGTGAACAGGTAGGCCGCCAGCAGGGACATGACGGCAAGGGCAATGAAGCTGATGGGGATCCAGCGCGGCGTTTTTTGCTGGTAGAACGCATACGCGCCGCCGATCAGCAACCCGGCGAGCCCCATGAGCAGCAGGGACCACATCTAGGCGGCCTGGCGCAGCGAGTCGACCCAGTTGCGCAGCAGGCGCGCACCGGCGTCGCCGGACTTTTCCGGGTGGAACTGGGTGGCACACAGGGGCCCGTTTTCAACGGCGGCAATGAAGGGTGCGCCGTGTTCAGACCAGGTGACCAGGGGCGGTTTCATCCGGGGCTGGACCACGTCAAAGTCCCAGGTGAGCACACCGTAGGAGTGCACAAAGTAGAACCGCTCCTCGGCGACGCCGTCGAACAGCATGGAGTCCGCCGGGGCCGTGACTGTGTTCCACCCCATGTGCGGGACGACGGCGGCGGGCAGCAGCTCCACCGTCCCGGGCCACTCCCCCATGCCTTCCTGGCGCACCCCGTGTTCCACCCCCGCCTCGAAGAGGACCTGCAGCCCCACGCAGATGCCCAGCACGGGCCGGCCGCCGGCCACGCGGCGACCGATCATCCGCAGCGCGTCAACGTTTTTCAATTCGGCCATGACGGATCCGAACGCGCCCACGCCGGGCACCACCAGGCCGTCGGCGGTCAGCACGTCCTCGGGCCGGGCGGTGAGGGTGACGGCGGCGCCGGCCCGCTCGAGGGCGCGCACGGCCGAGCGGACGTTGCCCGAGCCGTAGTCCAGGACGGTGACGGTGGGCGGGGTCGGGGTGGCGCTCATGCTTACAGCAGGCCCTTCGTGGACGGGATTCCGGTGACCCGCGGGTCCGGTTCGACGGCGGAGCGCAGCGCCCGGGCAAAGGCCTTGAACTGGGCCTCGACGATGTGGTGCGGATCGCGGCCGCCGAGCACGCGCATGTGCAGGCAGATCTGCGCGTGCAGCGTGATGGCCTCAAACACGTGGCGGGTCAGCGAGCCCGTGAAGTGTCCGCCGATCAGGTGGTACTCCTGCCCGGCGGGCTCGCCGCCGTGGACCAGGTAGGGACGGCCGGATACGTCCACGACGGCGTGGGCCAGGGCCTCGTCCAGCGGCACGGTGGCCTCGCCGAACCGGCGAATGCCGGCCTTGTTGCCCAGGGCCTGGCGGAGCACCTCGCCGAGGGAGATGGCCACATCCTCCACCGTATGGTGGGCGTCGATGTGGGTGTCGCCGGTGGCCTTGATGGTCATGTCGATGAGCGAGTGCTTGGACAGGGCGGTGAGCATGTGGTCGTAGAACGGTACCGCGGTGTCGATGTCGGAGACCCCGGTGCCGTCCAGGTTGATCTCCACGAGCACGGAGGATTCGCTCGTGGCGCGCTCGATGCGTGCGGTGCGTCCCTGGCCGGGCTTCGGGCTGTTCTCGGTCATCGTTGGATGGTCCTTAAGTGTGTGGCGTCGCTCAACGCGGTGCTGGCATGTCCCTCCAGTTTAGGAGGAGAGGGCGATTCCACCCAAAGCGGATCATTCTCCCCCGGGTGGGCGGCGGGGCTAGCGCCCCAGCAGGGCGCGCAGTCCCTCCAGGAAGGCCGTGGTTTCCGCCTCGGTTCCGGCCGTCACCCGCAGGTGCCCGGGAATGCCGACGTCGCGAATCAGCACGCCGTCTGCCAGGAGCCCCTCCCAGACGGCCTGGGGGTTGGCGAGCCCGCCAAAGAATACGAAGTTGGAGTCCGACGGCGACGGCGCCAGTCCCATGGCCGTGAGCTCGTTGACGATCCGGTCTCGCTGGACCTTGATGTGCTCCACATTGGCGAGCAGGGAGTCCGAGTTGCGCAGCGCCGCGACGGCGGTGGCCTGGGTGATGGCGGAGAGGTGATACGGGAGGCGGACAAGCCGGACGGCGTCCGTGACTTCGGGCGCGGCGGCCAGGTACCCGACGCGGGCGCCGGCCAGGGCGAACGCCTTGCTCATGGTGCGTGAAACCACCAGGCGCGGGCGGCCCGGAAGCAGGGACAGGGCACTCGGTGTTCCGGCGTGCGCAAACTCGGCATAGGCCTCATCAACGATGACGATGGCCTGCGATGCCGTCCCCGCCTCGTAGACGGCCTCGACGACGTCGAGGCCGAGGGCCGTTCCGGTGGGATTGTTGGGCGAGCACAAGAAGACGATATTCGGCGCCTGCTCGCGCACCTGGCGTGCGGCGGACTCCGCGGTCAGGGCGTAGCCCTCGGCGCGCACACCGGTGACGTAGGCGGTGCCCGTGCCGCTGGCCAGCAGCGGGTACATCGAATAGGTGGGCGGGAAGCCGATGGCCCGGCGGCCCGGCCCGCCGAAGGCCTGCAGGAGCTGTTGGAGAACCTCATTGGAGCCGTTGGCAGCCCAGATGTTCTCCTCGGTGAGGTCGTGGCCAAGATATGCGGCCAGGGCGCGGCGAAGCTCGGTGAATTCGCGGTCCGGGTAGCGGTTGAGTCCGTCAAGTTCGTTGGCGACGGCCTTCAGGATCGCCTCCCGGGCGTCCAGGGGCACCCCGAAGGTATTTTCATTGACGTTGAGCAGGATGGGGACGTCCAGTTGGGGGGCACCGTAGGGGTGCTGACCGCGAAGATCGTCGCGGAGGGGTAGCTGGCTGAGACGTTCAAACTGATCCATGCCACCAGTTTAAGTGGAGCCGGGCAAAGTTCCGAACTTGTGACGGCCCGCGGGCCGGCCGTCTTCGTCACATCAGCCTGCCCGCGGCCGTGGGGCGCCGCTATGGGGCACCGCTATTTGGGGCGTGGCACGTAGAGCTGCTGTCCGGCCTGGATGACCCCGGTGCTCAGGCCGTTCAGGGCCACAATCTCGCTGACCACGGCCCGGACGTCGCGGCCGGGATCGCTGGCCGCGGCGAGGGACCAGAGACTCTCACCCTGGAGGACCGTGACGGTGGAGGCGTAGTCGGCCAGGTTGACCCGGGTTCCGGTCACGGCGGCATTGGCCGGGCTGGCGACGGTTCCCAGCAGGAGGGCCAGCGCGACGAGGGCCACGACGGCGGCCGTGAGAAGCGCCGGGATGCCCAGGAACACCAGGCGGCCGCGGCGGGTCAGCCGGAGCGCGGCCGACGCCTGGGGCCAGCGGAGCGCGGCCGACGCCTGGGGCCGGCGGAACGCGGCCGACGCCTGGGGCCGGCGGGGCGCGGCCGACGGGGCGACCCGCACGGGTTGGGAAGGACCGGCAATGGAAATCATCAATGCGCTCATGACTTCGTTTCCTTTCACACAATGGAGATTCATCCCGAACCGCGATCCCTGCGGATCCCACGCCCGGGCGAACTTCCATGCTCAACATGTTCGATAGAACAGATGTTCTAACGTGTGTTCTCTAGTTTTAGCATCTATTGACTAC
This sequence comes from Specibacter sp. RAF43, assembly GCF_052114065.1. NCBI lineage: Bacteria > Bacillati > Actinomycetota > Actinomycetes > Micrococcales > Micrococcaceae > Specibacter > Specibacter sp. RAF43. The sequence goes on from NZ_JBFREA010000018.1 coordinate 22,985, forward strand.
TGTTGCCAAGACTCGATAGAACAAATGTTTGAAATTCGTCCATTTTTGGCTTAATCTAGGAGGAGGATTCGCAACATAAGGGCAGTCCACCAGCAGGCACTGACATTATTCGATTGCATCCAGGAAAGGACGACGACAATGGCGCCAGCAGAACCGTCGCATCGCATCCCCCAGGCCCCCAGCAGGGCCGGAATGAAGGGGTTGACGGTCCGACAAAAGAAGATTCTTGAGTGCATCCAACGGTCCATTGCCGACAAGGGCTACCCGCCCTCGATGCGTGAAATCGGCGACGACGTGGGCCTGGCGAGCTTGTCCAGCGTCACGCACCAGCTGACCCAGTTGGAACGCCACGGCTACCTGCGCAGGGATCCCAAGCGGCCCCGCGCCATGGAGGTGCTCATCCCGCTGGTCCTGGACAATGGGGTGGTGGAGATCGAAGGGGTCGACTCCCCGGAGCGTGTGCGCAGTTCGAACGGCCTGAACTTTGCCCAGCTGAGCAGTTCCTCGGACACGGCGTTTGTTCCGCTGGTGGGACGGATTGCCGCCGGCGGGCCCATCCTGGCAGACCAGATGGTCGATGACATCATGCCGCTGCCGCGCCAGATCGTGGGCAGCGGGGAGCTGTTCATGTTGAAGGTGGCCGGGGACTCCATGATCGACGCGGCCATCTGCGACGGTGACTGGGTGGTGGTGCGCCGGCAAAACACGGCGAACAACGGGGAAATCGTGGCCGCCCTGCTGGACGACGAGGCCACGGTCAAGACGTTCCGCCAGCGCGACGGCCACACGTGGCTGCTGCCGCAAAACACCCGTTATGAGCCCATCCTCGGCGACAGCGCGACCGTGATGGGCAAAGTGGTCTCGGTCCTGCGCAGCCTCTAGGCTGCCCCCGCACAGGCGCCCCCGTCATCGGACCGGGGCGCCTTGTCGTGTGTGGCGGATCTGTTCCGGCCGGCGTCTTCGCCGCCGGACGGGTTACCGGCCGGAGAGCCGTTGGAGGGCGGCCAGCGCCACGGAGCGGTCCCGGGTGGACCAGAACGGGGGCAGCGCGGCGCGCAGGAAGCCGCCGTAGCCGGCATTGGCCAGGCGGGAGTCCAGCACGGCCACCACCCCCCGGTCCGTGCTGGAGCGGATCAGCCGTCCCACGCCCTGGGCCAGGCGGACGGCCGCATGCGTGGCCGAGACGGCGATGAAGCCGTCGCCGCCGTTTTGGGCCACGGCCCTGGCCCGGGCGGTCACCAGCGGGTCGTCGGGGCGCGGGAAGGGAATCCTGTCGATCACCACCAGCCGGCAGGACGCTCCCTGCACGTCGACACCCTGCCACAGGGACATGGTCCCGAACAGGCACGTGTCCGCCTCCTCGGCAAACTCCTTGATCAGGGCCGCCATGGAGGAATCCCCCTGGCACAGGATCTTCACCGACAGGCTCTTGCGCAGCTTTTCGGCCGCGTCCTCGGCCGCGCGCCGGGAGGAGAACAAGGCCAGCGTTCCGCCGCCGGCCGCCGTGATGAGCGCGGCGAGCTCCGCGAGCTGTTCCGGAGAGGTGCCGAACCCGGGCTTTTGCAGATGGGCGGCCACGTACAGCATGCCCTGTTTCGTGTAGTCGAAGGGGGAGCCGACGTCGGCCCCGGTCCAGGCGGGCGCGTTGGCGCCCAACAGCCCCAGCCCGCCGGCGGTGGGCGTGAAGGAATCCCCGATGGCCAAGGTGGCGGAGGTCAGCACCACGGTGTGGTCGGCGAAAAGCCCCTCCCGGAGCTTGCCGGCCACGCTCAGCGGGGCGATGTTGATGACCGGCGGCTCGGCGTCGTCGGCCTTTTGGTAGCCCCGGCCCGGGGTGAACGTGCCCTGGCGGGACGTCCACACGACCTCGCGGGCGTCCCGTGCATCCAGGAGCCGCTCGCAGAGGTCGAAGACCAGGTTCAGCCGGGACCGGGCGATGGAGCGGCCGCCGTCCGCGGCGGCGTTGCCTTCGGGTTTGGAATCGGAGAGCGCCACACGTGCGGCGTCCCTGACCTGTTCGACGGCGGCGGTGTGTTCTGCGCCGAGGCCGTTGGGCAGCAGGCCGGTGGGGGTGCCGGCAAAGGCGAAGTCCAGGGCCGTGGCGGCGGCGTGCAGCGCCTCAACGGAAATGCCGGTGTGTTTGCGCGCGCTGGAGGCGGCGACCTGGACCATTTGGACGGACAGCTGGCCGGTCACCGCACCGGTCACCCGGTCCTGGAGTTCGTGGGCCTCGTCAATCACCACGATGTCGTAGTCGGGCAGCACGGCGATGCCCTCAAAGGCGCTGATGGCCAGCATGGCGTGGTTGGTGACGACGATGTCGGCCTGGCCGCCGCGGGCCCGGGCCAGCTCGGAGAAGCAGACCTCCGCGAGGGGGCACTTTTGCGCGCCCAGGCATTCCATGGAGGTCACGGACACCTGTCGCCACGCCTTGTCCGTGACGCCGGGCGTGAGTTCGTCGCGGTCGCCGGTGGCCGTTTCCTCGGCCCACTCGCGGAGCCGGACCACCTCGCGCCCCATCGCGGAGGACGGGCCGGCCTTGGCGCCGGGTAGATGGACCACGCTGGTGTCCTCACCCAGGCTGAACAGCGCCCCTTCGGTGGATTCCTCGGTGGGGAACCCGCCGCCGAGCTTGTGCTTGCACACGTAGTTGCTGCGGCCCTTGACGAGGGCGACGTCGATGGGCCGGGGCAGCAGCGGCCCGATCGCCGCGAGCAGGCGGGGCACGTCCCGGCCGACAATCTGGGCTTGCAGGGCCAGCGTGGCGGTGGCCACGACGGAGGGCTTCTCGCTCTCCAGTGCATGCACGATCAACGGGATCAGGTACGCCAGGGACTTGCCGGTCCCGGTGCCGGCCTGCACCAGCAGGTGGTCCCCGGACTCGATGGCGGCCACCACGCGCCGGACCATCTCCTGCTGACCGTCGCGGCGCTGTCCACCCATGGCCTCCACGGCGTGGTCGAGGAGCTCCAGGGCCCGACCGCCGAGCGAGACGGTGTCCACCCTCTCCTGGCGGACGGCCTCACTCATGCTGGACAAAGGGCGCCATCTCGGCGGCCAGGTCCTCGCGCACCTTCACCACGGCAATGGTTCCCGCGGCGCCGTGGTCCAGGCTGACGATCTCGGCATCGCTGCGGTGCAGCCGGTTCAGCACGTCGCCGCGGTCGTAGGGCACCAGCAGTGTCAGTTCCAGGCTGGGGCGGGGAATCGAGTGGCTGATGGCGGCCAGCAGCTCCTCCATGCCGGCGCCGGTGCGGGCGGAGACGACCACGGTGTTGTGCTCGCGCTGCCGCAGCCGCTCCACCACGAAGGGATCGGCGATGTCCGACTTGTTCAACACGATGATCTCGGGGATTTCGCGGGCGCCGACCTCGGCGATGACCGTCCGGACGGCGGCGATCTGGCCTTCGGGGTCCGGGTGCGCGGCGTCCACGATGTGCAAGATGAGATCGGCGTCGGCGACCTCCTCGAGCGTGGAACGGAAGGCCTCCACCAGCTGGGTGGGCAGGGACCGGACGAAGCCGACCGTATCGACCAGCGTGTAGCCCAGGCCGTCGTCCGTCTCGGTCTTGCGCACGGTGGGATCAAGCGTGGCAAAGAGGGCGTTTTCCACCAGGACGCCGGCATCGGTGAGCCGGTTGAGCAGCGACGACTTGCCGGCGTTGGTGTAGCCGGCGATGGCCACGGACGGCACCGCATTGCGACGGCGGTTGGCGCGCTTGGTCTCCCGGGCCGGCTTCATCGCGGCGATCTCCCGGCGCAGTTTGGCCATGCGGGTGCGGATCTTACGGCGGTCCAGTTCCATCTTCGTTTCGCCGGGGCCGCGGGAGCCGATGCCGCCGCCGGCGGTTCCGACCCGGCCGCCGGCCTGACGGGACATGGATTCGCCCCACCCGCGCAGGCGCGGGAGCAGGTATTCCATCTGGGCCAGCTCGACCTGGGCCTTGCCTTCGCGCGACTGTGCGTGCTGGGCGAAGATGTCCAGGATCAGGGCGGTCCGGTCGATGACCTTGACCTGGACGACGTCCTCCAGCGTACGGCGCTGGGAGGGGGCCAGTTCACCGTCAATGATCACGGTGTCGGCCCCCGTGGCCTGGACGATGTCCTTGAGCTCCTGGGCCTTGCCGGATCCCAGGTACGTGGCGGGGTCCGGCTTGGCCCGGCGCTGGACGAGCCCGTCAAGGACCTCGGAGCCGGCGGTTTCGGCCAGGGCCGCCAATTCCCGCAGGGAATTCTCGGCGTCGGCCATGGTGCCCTCCGTCCAGAGTCCGGCCAGCACGACGCGTTCGAGCCGCAGCTGCCGGTACTCGACCTCGGTGACGTCTTCCAGTTCCGTGGACAGCCCGGCGGTGCGGCGCAGGGCATGGCGTGCCGCCAGTTCCGATTGATCGCCGTCGACGCTGCTGTGCGGCTGGGAGAGGGCGGACAGGGCCTGCGCCCGGCCGCTGAAGGGATGGGCCGCGGCGGTCCCGGACTGGGGGTCCTCCGCGTCGAGGCGCTCGTCAACATGCACGGCCCGCGCGGCCGCCGCGTCCTTGGCCAGGATACGGTCGATCACGGCCTCAATCTCGTCCACGGAGAGGTCCGGGCGGGACTTTCCCGCGGAATTGCCGGCGGGCACAGTGTTCCCGGCGGAACCGTGAGGTGCGGATGCGTTGGACATATTCTCCTTATTAGCGATTACCTCAATCGTAGTCCCGGGCACCGACAGACACACCTTTGTCCGTCCGGCTGTGGATAACGCCACACGGGCGGCGCGGTGGGGCGGGACCTAAGGCGGGCCTAGATACCCAACGGCGCCATTCCCCACTAATCTGGCAGAACTATGGGTATTCAGGGTGCAGATCACTATTTCAGTTCACAACCGTCAACGCCGATGAAGCGCCGTCCCCTGCGGGTGGTCCTGGCGTCGGCGGAACGGCAGTTGCAAACCGCCGGCGGCATCTTCAGCCCGGACGGCGTGGACAAGGGCACCGCGATCCTGCTCGGACAGGCGCCGCCGCCGGCCGAGACCGGCAACCTGCTCGACATCGGCTGCGGGTGGGGACCGGTGGCCCTGACCCTGGCCCTGCGCTCCCCCGGCGCCACCGTGTATGCGGTGGACGTGAACGAGCGCTCCGTCGAACTGACCGGCGACAACGCCCGGACCCTGGGCCTGTCCAACGTTCGCGCCTCAACCCCCGACGCCGTGGACCCCGGGCTGCGGTTCAACACCATCTGGTCGAACCCGCCGATCCGGGTCGGCAAGGCCGAGCTGCATTCGATCTTGCTCATGTGGCTCCCCCGGCTCGCCGAGGGCGGCACCGCCTATTTGGTGGTCCAGAAGAACCTGGGCTCGGATTCGCTGCAGCGCTGGCTTGCCGCCGAACTGGCCGAACAGTTCCCGGCCCTGGGACTGAAGGTCAGCCGCGACAGCACCACCAAGGCCTTCCGCATCCTCAAGGTCGCCCGGCCCGCGGCGGGCTAGGCCAGGACCCCGTCGGCCACGATGACGGCCGGGCCGCTTAGTTCCACGTGCTCGCGCCCGTCCGGGCCGGGGAAGAACCGCACGCCCACCACACCGCCGGGAACCGTCACCGACCACGTGTCGGGGGCATCCGCACCGGCCCAAAAACGGGTGGCAACGGCGGCCGCGCACGCGCCCGTCCCGCAGGAAAGGGTCTCCCCCACGCCGCGCTCGTGCACGCGCATGCTGATGTGGCCGACGTCGTCCGTCACCAGGGGCTCGGCCGGCACCGCAAACTCCACATTGGTCCCGTACGTCGGGACGGGGGTGACCACCGGGGCGACGGATAGGTTGGTGCCGTCGAGCTCGGCCCGGTCGGCCAGCGCCACCACGGTGTGCGGGTTGCCCATGCTCACGGACAGCGCCGGCCGGGCCACGTCCAGCCCGGCGGCGTCGACCAGCGCATCCGTGCCGCGCGCCCGTGCCTGTTCGGGGGAGATGAAGTCCCACGGGCCCATGTCCACGCGGTACCCGTCCGCCGTGCGGGCGACCACCTTGACGCCGCCGCGGGTACCGATGGTCAGCGCCTCGCCCTCGGCCAGGACGGCCAGGCCCTGGCCGATGAGGAAGTGGACAAACACACGTACCCCGTTGCCGCACATTTCCGAGACGGAGCCGTCGCCGTTGCGGTAGTCCATGAACCATTCCGCCGCCGGATTAGCCGCGAGCAGGGCCGCGGCCTCGGGCACGTGCCGGGACCGGACGGCGCGGATCAGCCCGTCCCCGCCAATGCCGCGGTGCCGGTCGCACAGGTGTGCCACATCGGCGGCCGTGAGGTCGCGGGCGCCGTCGGGATCGGCCACCAGCACAAAGTCGTTTCCGGTGCCGTGGCCCTTGGCGAAGCGCAGGCCTGCCAACGCCCCGAAGGAGGGACCGGCCGGGTGGTTGGCGGTGGTGGCGGGAGCGCTGTCAGTCATGGTTTAAGCGTACGGCACACCCATTCCGCCGCCGGACCCCGCCGTTAGGCAACCCGCCCTAGGCGGGCGACCCGCCGGGGAGGGCGCACACCAGGGCCGCGGCGGTGTCGGGGAGGTCCGGCCGGTCCCAGTCCAGCCAGTGGACGCGGGGATCGGCGCGGAACCAGGTGAGTTGGCGGCGGGCGAATTGGCGCGTGGCCACAATGGTTTCCCCGGCGGCCGCCGTCACGGTGGCCCGGCCGTCGAGCACGCGCAGGAACTGCTGGTAGCCGAGGGCCTTGCCGGCCGTGCGTCCCTCCCGGAGTCCTTCCTGGACCAGGGCTGCGACCTCCTCGGCCAGCCCGGCGGCCACCATGTGGTCCACGCGGGCGGCGATCCGCCGGTGGAGTTCGGCCCGGTCGCCGTTGAGCCCGATCTGCACGGTGGGCTGCACGTACTCCCGTTCGGGCATGAAGGAACTGAACGGGCGGCCGGTGAGCTCATACACCTCAAGGGCCCGGACCACCCGCCTGGCGTCGTTGATCCGGGCGGCGGACACGGGGTCGACTTCCGCCAGGCGGGCCATGAGCGCGGCCATGCCGTCGGCTGCCAGCCGGTCTTCCAGCCGGGCGCGGACGGCCGGGTTGGTGCCGGGGAAGTCCAGCCGGTCGACGGCGGCCCGCACGTAGAGGCCGGAACCGCCGACCAGGATGGGCAGCTTCCCGCGGGACTGGATGTCCGCGATGGCGGTGCGGGCCAGGTCCTGGAACCGGGCCACCGTGGTGTCCTCGCGGACGGACAAGAAGTCCAGCAGGTGGTGCGGGATGCCGCGGCGCTCGGCCAGCGGGAGCTTGGCGGTGCCAATGTCCATGCCCCGGTAGAACTGCATGGCGTCGGCGTTGACGGCCTCCCCGCCCAGGCGCTCGGCCAGTTGGATGGCCAGCTCCGACTTTCCCGAACCCGTGGGCCCCACGACGGCGACGACGGGCCGCGGCCCGCCGAACCCTTCGGCGTCGGGCGCGGCGGGTGGTCGGGGGGCGCGGCTCACGCCGTGCGGACGGGCAGCGACGGCATGCCCAGCGACACGGAGTTCTTGCCGTTGGCCGCGCCCCGCGCGGGCGTGCCGCAGGAGTCGGCCTGGGCGCGGTCCCAGGCGTCGCCGGCGCGGGAGCGGCGCAGCTGGTAGTCCGCGGTCGTGGCGGGGTCGGCGATCAGGTGGAAGGAGGCCGCCTCGGTGACGGTCAGCGTGACGAGGTCGCCCGGGCGCGGGGTTTCGGCGCCGGCGGGGACGCTGAAGTGCACCAGTCGCTGGTCGCGGGCCCGGCCGGAGAGCCGGTGCGTTGCGGCGGCCTTGCGCCCGGACGCGGCGGTGACCATGACCTCCACCCGGCGTCCGACCTGCTTGGCGTTTTCCTCCGCGGCGATGCGGTCCTGCAGTGCGGTGAGCCGCAGGAAGCGTTCCTGCACCACCTCCTTGGGCAGCTGGTCCGGGAGTTCGGCGGCGGGCGTACCCGGGCGTTTGGAGTACTGGAAGGTGAAGGCGGTGGCAAAGCGTGACTTTTCGACGACGTCGAGCGTGGCCTGGAAGTCCTCCTCGGTCTCGCCCGGGAATCCGACGATGATGTCGGTGGAGATGGCCGCGTGCGGCATCTGCGCACGCACCTTTTCCAGGATGCCCAGGAACTTCGCGGACCGGTAGGAGCGGCGCATGTCCTTGAGGACCTTGTCCGAGCCCGATTGCAGCGGCATGTGCAGCTGCGGCATGACGTTGGGGGTCTCGGCCATGGCGGTGATGACGTCGTCGGTGAATGCGGCCGGGTGCGGGCTGGTGAAGCGGACCCGTTCCAGGCCCGGGATCTGCCCGCAGGCGCGCAGCAGCTTGCCAAACGCCAGGCGGTCGCCAAACTCCACGCCGTACGAGTTCACGTTTTGGCCCAGCAGCGTGACCTCGATGGCGCCGTCGTCGACCAGCGCCTGGATCTCGGCCAGGACGTCCCCGGGGCGCCGGTCGCGTTCCTTCCCCCGCAGGGACGGGACGATGCAGAACGTGCAGGTGTTGTTGCAGCCCACGGAAATGCTGACCCAGCCCGAGTACACGGCGTCGCGCTTGGTGGGCAGGGTGGAGGGGAAGACGTCCAGCGATTCGAGGATTTCCATCTGGGCGTCGGCGTTGTGCCGGGCGCGTTCCAGCAGCACCGGCAGCGCCCCGACGTTGTGCGTGCCAAACACGACGTCGACCCAGGGCGCGCGCTTTTGGATGATGTCGCGGTCCTTTTGCGCCAGGCAGCCGCCCACGGCGATCTGCATGCCCGGGTTGGTCTCCTTGATGTGCGCCAGCATGCCCAGGTTGCCGTACAGCTTGTTGTCGGCGTTCTCACGGACCGCGCAGGTATTGAAGACGACGACGTCCGGCACGGGGTCGCCGTTGGCGTCCCGGACGGGTGCGGGGCCGGCGTCCTCGACGGCGACCATGCCGGCGGCCTCCAGCAGCCCGGCCATGCGCTCGGAGTCGTGGACGTTCATTTGGCAGCCATAGGTGCGCACCTGGTAGGTGCGGGGCCGGCCGGTCACGGGGGTGGCGGATGAATCAACGCCGATTTGCCTCAAGCTCACCCGTCAAGCTTAAGACCTGCACCGGCATGGAGCTAACCGGCGGCCCACGGTCCTAGTACCAGTTCATGGACTGCTCATGGTCCCAGGCCCCGCAGGGCGAACCGTAGCGGTTGGCGATGTAGCCCAGTCCCCAGTCGATCTGCGTCCGGTAATTGGTCAGCCAGTCACCGCCGGCGTCCGCGTATTTCCCCGGCGGGAGGGCCTGGGCAATGCCGTAGGCGCCGCTGACGGGGTTGGTGGCGTTGGTCAGCCAGCTGGATTCGCGGGTCCAGAGCTGGAGCAGGCATTGGAACTGGCCCTGCGACCAGCCGTGGGCGCCGAGCCGCCCGGCCGCGTACGCCTGCGCCCCGGCGGGGTCGTTGACCGTCCCGCCGGGGATGTTGGGCAGGAGCACGTTGACCGGAATGTAGCCGTCGTTGGGGTCCGGATCCACGGCGGGTGCCGGGTTGGGGCCCGCGGCCCTTTCCTGTGCCGCACGCTGCCGGGCGGCCGCCTCCGCCGCGCGGCGCTTCGCCTCCTGTGCGGCCTCATAGGCGGCCTGGGCTTCCTGGCCCTGACGGTATTTTTGTTCGACCGCCGCCGTGGTGTTGTTCAGCGCCGCCAATTGCGCGGTCAGGGTGCCGCTTTGTTGCTTTTTGGCGGCCAGCTGGGCCGTCACGGCCCGCTGCGCGGCCACGGCCGCCGCCAAGGCGGTGCCGGCTTCGGCCGCCAGCCGTGCCCGCTCGGCCTCGGCCGCCTGCCTGGCCTTGGTCAGTGTGGCGGCGACGGTTTGGGCGTCCCGGGCCCGGGTCTGTTTGTTGACGGCCTGCTGGCCCACCAGGTGCAGCAGGTCCAGGCTTTGCAGGGTGTCGGTGGACTCCAGGGCCGAGAGCGTGTCAAAGAGGCCCAGCGTTGCCCCGCCGGACTTATAGCTTTGCACCGCGACGGCGGTGACCTCCTTGTGGTACTTCGCCGCGTCCTGCCCCGCACGGTTCGACTGCGCCTGCAGCACGCCCACCTGGCCGCTGACAATGTCCAGCTGGCGCCGGGTGGCCGCATAGGCCGCACCGGCCTGGACGGCGGCCGTGCCCAGGGCCTCGGACTCGGCGGACAGGCCGTCGAGCAGGGTGTTGATCTTGGCGATCTCCGCCTGCGTGGCGGCCGCATTGCCCTTGGCGTTTTGTACGTCCTGCCAGCTCGGAAACCCGCGCGGCGGGCCGTCGTCGGCAGCCACGGGCCCGGCGGCCAATCCGGAAAACAGCAAGACCCCGGCTGCGATGACGGCAACCAGGGAGCGAACGCTGCGGCGGGCGGAACTACTCATATGCGGCCAGCATAACCGCCGCCGGTCATTCCTGCGGTGATTGGCGCGCCAGGAACTCGTCGATCACCGCCGCCACCGTGTGAAAGGCGCTCGACGGGGGGTATCCCTTCCGGGCCAGCATCGCCACCCACCGGCGCGTGTATTTCTCCCGTTCCTCCCGGTCCGCCAGGTTCATTGAGCCACGCAGTTTCCGCCTGACCAGCGACTCGGCCGACTCCCGTTCGTCCTCGTCGCTGACCTGCGAGAGGGCTTCCTCGGCCAGGTGCGGGGCAATCCCCTTCTCCGCCAGCTCCCGTTTCAGGGCACCCCGGGCCAGGGACCGGTTTTGCTGGCGGCTGCGCACCCACAGCTGCGCGAACTCGGCATCATCGATGAGCTTGACCTCCTCAAAGCGGTCCAGCACCGCCTCCGCCACGTCATCGGGGACGTGGCGTTCGGCGAGCTTGAGAGCCAGTTGGTGCCGGCTCTTGGGCGAGTTGGTCAACTGCCGCAAAATGATGGCCCGGGCCACCGAGGCGGGATTGGCTTCGGGGTCCAGCTCCGGCGCCGGTCTTTTCATGCTCACCGATCATCCTTCCTGCGGCGGGTTTCCCGCCCGGCTTCCAGCCGGGGGTACCGGGCCTAGAAGCCGTCAACTGCCTTCAGCTTCGGGGCCTTCTCGGCCTCCGGGGCGGCGATCACGCCGACACCCAGCTTTTCCTTGATGAGCCGTTCCAGTTCCGCAGCCAGCTCGGGGTTGTCCTTGAGGAAGCGGCGGGAATTTTCCATGCCCTGTCCCAGCTGGTCGCCGTCGTAGGTAAACCAGGAGCCGGACTTGCGGATGAGCCCGTGCTCCACGCCCATGTCGATGATCCCGCCCTCGCGCGAAATGCCCTGGCCGTAGATGATGTCGAATTCGGCGATCTTGAACGGCGGGGCCATCTTGTTCTTGACGACCTTGGCCTTGGTGCGGTTGCCGACGGCCTCGGCACCTTCCTTGAGCGTCTGGATGCGGCGCACGTCGATGCGGATGGACGCGTAGAACTTCAGCGCCTTGCCACCGGTGGTGGTCTCCGGGCTGCCGAAGAACACGCCGATCTTTTCACGCAGCTGGTTGATGAAGATGGCGGTGGTCTTCGTCTGGCTCAGGCGGCCGGTGATCTTGCGCAGGGCCTGGCTCATCAGCCGGGCCTGCAGCCCGACATGGCTGTCACCCATGTCCCCTTCAATTTCGGCGCGCGGGACCAGGGCTGCCACGGAGTCGATGACAATGACGTCCAGGGAGCCGGATCCAATGAGCATGTCCATGATTTCCAGGGCCTGCTCGCCGGTGTCCGGCTGGGAGACCAGGAGTGCATCAACGTCAACGCCGAGCCTGGCGGCGTAGTCGGGGTCCAGGGCGTGTTCGGCGTCGATGAAGGCGGCGATGCCGCCGGCCTTTTGCGCGTTGGCCACGGCATGCAGGGCCACGGTGGTCTTACCGGAGGACTCCGGTCCGTAGATCTCCACAACGCGGCCGCGGGGAAGTCCGCCGATGCCCAGGGCCACGTCCAGGGCGATGGAGCCCGTGGGGATGACCTCTATGGGGGCCCGGACGTCGTCGCCCAGTCGCATAATGGAGCCCTTGCCAAATTGCTTGTCAATTTGAGCCAATGCTGCTGCCAGCGCTTTGTCACGGTCTTGGGGAGCGGCCATGGTTCACCTCGGTCTTTCATATATGCCGTTGCCGGCTTGCATTCCCGAGCGCACTGCACGCGGAGAACGGCTGGTGGGTTGTGCCAAATGGCCGGTGACCTGATTGGTGCGCGGCCGTTTGGCGATGTCTGTCAATGGTGTCTGGCTGTGGTTTATAGGGTGTCTGTACTAGGCGTATGTAGTTATGGTGCGGGAACCGGGCTGTTGGCTTGATCCGCTACTTAAGACGCTAGTTCACGCCTCCGACATTTTTCAGTGCCGTCCCGATCGCCGGGCGGAAACTGTGGACAATCCTTCCGGCCCAACGGATCTTCCGGCCCAGCGGATCCGACACTCTCCATTTTAGGCCCCATCACCCCATTATTCGAATTTATGTTCGGCGAGTCTTAATTTGGGTGTCACATGGCCGGTGCACGGTTCGAGGCCCTAGCTCTTGACCGGCAGGTCCCGGCCGAGCCGCCTGGGCTCGGGCACGTCCTGGATCTTGCACACTTCCAGCCAGACCTCCCGGGGCTCGTAGCCGGCCCGCAGCGCAGCCTCGGCCGTGGTCCCGCCGACGCCGGCCAGGATCAACTCCCGGGCCAGGACGCGGGAATAGGCCGGGCTGAATTCATCGTCCATTAGTCGCCAAAACTCGCTCACTCGCACGCCTCCATTCTCGCACGATTGGCACCGGCGGCGAACGGTCCGCGCCACAGGAGGATCGGCGCCCCTACACTGGTGGAATGACCCGTTCCGCCCCCAAGCCGGCCAGCACCCAGGCCGCCGGCACCCGGCCCGCCGGCACCGAGCCGGTCGCGGTCGACTCCGCCGCGGGGGCCAGCGACGTCGATCATGCCATGGCGGCGCTGGAGACGCAGTTGAGCCTGCCGTGGCGCAGGGCCCGCGCCATAAGCTACGGGCTGACCCGCAGCGTGCACCCGGAACTGGAACCGGCCGCCTATGGGCTGTTGTCAGTGCTGGCCAAGGACGGCGCCATGCGGCTGACGGACCTGGCCCGGTGCATCGGCGTCGGCAAGCCGTCGGTGAGCCGGCAGATCAGTTTGCTCGAAACCCTTGGCCTGGTCCGCAGGCAGGCGGATCCGTTGGACGGGCGGGCCCAGCTGATTGGGCTGACCCCGGCCGGGCAAAGCAAGATGACCACGGTGCACGCCGCCCGCCAACGCGCATTCCACGCCATGCTTGAACACTGGGACGAGGCCGAACTGCGCCAGCTGGCCGAGTTGATTGCCAAGCTCAATGATGGCTTCGGCCAGCACTTCACGGCCGGCGGACACTGAGGCGGGGCCGCCACGGCAGGCACCGGGCCACGGCACAAGAATGGCCCGGCCAATTGGCCGGGCCATTCTTGGGTTTGCTGACCGTGTCATCACCACACGGCCTGCGGAGGTTCAAGGGCCGGAACGGCAGGTGCCGCCCTGGCATCGAGCGAAAAGTAAGGAGCCTAGAAAGCGCTGGACATAAGGCCCTTGCTCAATTCGTCGGACAATTCCTGGTTCAGGTCCCGGCCATAGCGGGCCGCGAATTCCTGGGGGACGGTGTCCGGGACGGCCACGCCTTCGGCGATGGCCAAACGGTCGCTCACTTCACGGAGCATGAGGGACAGGGGTACGTCCAGAGCCGAACAAATGGAGGACAGCAACTCGGAGGACGCTTCCTTTTGCCCACGTTCAACTTCACTCAGATAGCCCAGTGAAACACGCGCATTGTGTGAGACTTCACGGAGTGTACGGCCTTGACGCTGTCGAACATCGCGCAGAACGTCTCCAATTTCGTGGCGTAATACCACCATCTTGCGCTCCTTCTGCTCGTGCTTCGCTTGGTCCGCCAAACCCACATCCCGCCAGCGCACTACGCCGTTTACGGATACGGGTTGTTTCACCATCGGTATCGCCTTACTCCTCGTTCAATCGGTACAACCCTTTCGGCTGGTCCGAAAAGGCTACGCCGGTTGGCGTACTTAATCCTAAAGCGGATCACCACTCATTGCGGTCACTATGACTAACTATCTGGTCACAACTTTTGTTCCCGGGCCGCCTTGACCACCTGGTGCAGCAGCGCCAAGGCCTCGTCGGTCGCCTGCTGGCGGATCATGGCCCGGTCCCCGCCAAAGTGGTATTCATAGGCCTGGACCGCCCCGTCAAGGCAGACGCCGATGAAGACATGGCCCACGGTCTTTCCCTGGTGCGGTTCCGGTCCGGCCACCCCGGTGGTGGACAATCCCACCCGCGCCCCCGTGATCCGGCAGGCGCCCAGGGCCATGGCGCAGGCCACCTCGGCGTCCACGGCCCCGCGGGTCTCCAGGAGGTCCTCGGACACTCCCAACACCCGGGACTTGACGTCGTTTTGATACGCGATGACCCCGCCGCTGAGCATGCCCGAGGCCCCGGGCACCTTGACGATCTCCGCGGCGAGCATCCCGCCGGTGAGGGATTCGGCGGTGGAAACCGTCAGCCGCGCCGCGACGGCGTCGGCCACCAGCGCCTCCATGTCCAATCCGGGTGCCGCCATGGCCGCTAGTCCTTGGTCCGGGGGATGCGGCGGCCCGCGGCGCGCAGCTGCACCGCCTTGATGACGTAGTCCACACCCGTGACCACGGTGACGGCCAGTGCCGCGAGCATGACGATCAGCGCGACGACGCCCAGCCACGGCACGGTGGGCGTGACGGGCAGGAGGTAGACGAAGATGGCCACGGTTTGCAGCACGGTCTTGAGCTTGCCCCCGCGCGAGGCCGCCATGACCCCGTACCGGATCACCACAAAACGCAGCACCGTGATCCCGACTTCGCGCACCAGCATCAGGATCGTGACCCACCACCACAACTCCCCCGCGGCGGAAAGCATGATCAAGGCCGAACCGATCAGCAGCTTGTCCGCGATGGGGTCGGCGATCTTGCCAAAGCTGGTGATCAGCCCGCGCGCCCGGGCGATGTCGCCGTCGAGCTTGTCGGTGTAGATGGCCACCAGAAAAACCACCACGGCGGCCCACCGCAACAGCCCGTAGTGGTCCAGGTCGGCCACGAAGAACCAAATGAAGAACGGCACCAGCACGATCCGCAACATGGTCAGCGCATTGGGCAGGTTCCAGTTGGACGGGGTGGGGCCGGTTGCTGCGGTTTCAGTCACGATGCAAGGCTATCGTCAAAGCCGGCGACGGCGTGAGCGGCTACCGGCCCGTGAGGGACCATGCATCCTCGCCGCCGTCCTCGTCGTCGCTGCCGTCCGCGCCGTCGTAATAGCTCACGGCCTCGGTGCGGTTCGCCAGATCCTCCGCCACGAGGTCGGTGCCCCAGCCGTGGTTGGCGTTCGCGTTCTCGGCCAGTGCGGCCGCCAGGGCGGTGCCGGTCCCGGTGGAACCCGGCCCGACGCTGCTGTCCTCGCCGGGTGCGTCCGCGCCGCCGGAGCCGTCGCCGCGGATCGCAGCCAGCGTGGCGGCCAGATCATCAGGCTTGACCAGGACGTCGCGGGCCTTGGACCCCTCGGAGGGCCCGACGACGCCGCGCGATTCCAGCAGGTCCATGAGCCGGCCGGCCTTGGCGAAGCCCACCCGCAGCTTGCGCTGGAGCATGGAGGTCGAGCCGAACTGGGTGGTGACCACCAGTTCGGTGGCCTGGAGCAGCACGTCGAGGTCGTCGCCGATGTCATCTTCGACCTGCTTCTTGGGCGCCTCGACGGCGACGTCGTCCCGGTAGTGGACGGTCAGCTGGCCCTTGACATGCTCCACCACCCGCTTGATCTCGGCCTCGGTGACCCACGCGCCCTGGACGCGCATGGGCTTGGACTTGCCCATCGGCAGGAACAGCGCGTCGCCCTGCCCCAGCAGTTTCTCCGCACCGGGCTGGTCCAGGACCACGCGGGAGTCGGTGACGGACGACGTCGCAAACGCCATCCGGGACGGGACATTGGCCTTGATCAGGCCGGTGACGACGTCCACGGAGGGGCGCTGGGTGGCAAGCACCAGGTGGATGCCGGCGGCCCGGGCCAGCTGGGTGATGCGCACGATCGAGTCCTCCACGTCGCGCGGGGCCACCATCATGAGGTCGGCAAGTTCATCGACTATGACCAGCAGGTACGGGTAGGGCCGGATGACGCGCTTGGAGTCGGCCGGCGGGTGCACCTTGCCGGCCTTGACGGCCTTGTTGAACTCGTCGACGTGCTTGAATCCGTAGTTGGCCAGGTCGTCGTAGCGGGTGTCCATCTCCCGGACCACCCACTGCAGGGCTTCGGCCGCTTTTTTCGGGTTCGTGATGATGGGGGTGATCAGGTGCGGGACGCCCTCGTAGGCGGTCAGCTCAACGCGCTTGGGGTCCACCATGACCATGCGCACCTCGTCGGGGGTTGCGCGCATCAGGATGGAGGTGATCATGGAGTTCACAAACGAGGACTTCCCGGCCCCCGTGGCGCCGGCCACCAGCAGGTGCGGCATTTTCGCCAGGTTGGCCACGACGAAGCCGCCTTCGACGTCCTTGCCCACGCCCATGATCATCGGGTGGTCGGTGCGGCGGGCGTTGGCCGAGCGCAGGACGTCGCCGAGGGCCACGATCTCCTTGTCCGCGTTGGGGATCTCGATGCCGATGGCGCTCTTGCCCGGGATCGGGGACAGGATGCGCACGTCCGAGGATGCCACGGCGTAGGAGATGTTTTTGCTCAGCGCCGTGACGCGTTCGACCTTGGTGCCCGGGGAGAGCTCGATCTCGTACCGGGTGACGGTGGGGCCGCGGCTGAACCCGGTCACCTGGGCGTCGACGTTGAATTGGTTCAGGGTGTCGGTCAGGGCGGCCACGACGGATTCGTTGGCCTCGGTGGCCTCTTTCGCCGGCGGGCCCGACGGCAGGAAGTCGGACCGCGGCAGCGTGTAGGCGACGTCGCCGGAGAGCTGGAGCTGCTCCGTGCGCTGCGGGATGGGTGTGGGCACCGCGGTCGGCGGGGACGGGATGTGGCGGGTGGCCGCCGCGTCGGCACCGGCCACGATGCTGATGGCCTCCGTGTCGGCGGAGAGGTCCGGGCCGTGTCCGCCGGTGGGTAGGCCCTGGCGGGCCTTGATCTTATCCGCCGCGAGTTCGTCGCGTGTTGGCCGGCGCACACCGGGCGGCAGCAGTGGCGCGGACGACGGCGCCAGGTGGGCGTCGTCGTCGTCCCCGCCGACCAGCGGGGTCTCGAAGGCCGGCTCGCCGTCGTAGCCCAGCTCCGCGGCTTCCTCGGCGGCACGCTTGCGGCCGCGCAACCCGCGCGGCTTCTTCACCTTGGCGGGGGGATCGTCACGGTCGTAAAGATAACTTTGGTCATGGCCAAAGTCGCCGTCCGCCGGGGCGGCACCGACCAGCTGGTCATAGAGGCCGCGCAGCCGGGCCGGGATGTGCCGGATGGGGGTGGCCGTCAGGACCAGGATGCTAAAGAACGCGAGGGCGGAGAAGACCGCGACGGCCAGCACGGGGCTCGCCGCGGCGACCAGGCCGCCGGCAATCATGCCGACCATGCCGCCGGCGGCGCTGACGCCGGCGAAGCCCGCCGCGGCGTCGGGCAGGCCCCCGGCCACGTGGGCCAGGGCGCACCCGGAGAGGATCAGCACGGAGAAGCCGATGGCCACCCGGTTGTTGCCGCGGACGTTGGTGGGCTGGCGGAACACGCGCAGGGAGAAGATGAGCAGCATGGGCGGCAGCATGGCCGCGAACCAGCCAAAGGTGCCGCGGAAGACCCCATGCACCGCGTCCGCGGCGGGGCCGGTGAGTCCCCACCATTCAAAGGTGGCGATGGTGGCGGCGAGCAGGATGAAGAACAGGCCGCTACCGTCGCGGCGGTCCTCGGCGGGCAAGGCGCTGACGTCCGCGCCCATGCGCCGCACGGCCCCGCCCACCAGGTGGGCCAGGCCCTGCCACAGCCCGGCGACCATGCGCACCGGCCACACCAGCCGGGGCGCGGGATCCGGTTTTCTGGCGCGGGTGCCGGGCGACTTTGCGGTCCGTGCAGGGCGCGCCGAAGCGCCGCCTTGCTGGCCGGCGGACGCGCGGGCGGGGGAGGAACGAGTCGCCATACCCGTAACGGTACCCGCATTTACGCGGTTTTCCGCGGATTTCCGCTCCGAACGGAGCATTGCGTCGTCGCCCGCCGATCCCCGGCCCGTCCCCCGCACTCCGGCGCCCAAAACCAAAACTGGCCCGCAAAAGACGCTCAAAATCACGCGAAGTTCGGTGAAATCGAGCATCTATTGCGGGCCAGTTCAGCCGGGGCTAGGCCTCCAGGACCACCGGGATGATCATGGGGCGGCGGCGCAGCTTGCGGTTGACCCACGTGCCGATCACCCGGCGCACCACCTGCTGGAGCTGGTGGGCGGTGTGGTCCGTGCTGGACATGACGGCCTCCTCCAGGGCCTTGGCGATCTTGGGCTTGATGTCGTCAAAGACGGAGTCGTCCTCGGCCACGCCGCGGGCGTGGATGTCCGGACCGGAGACAATCTTGCCGGTGGAGCGGTTGACCACGGTGATGATGGAGATGAAGCCCTCGTCGCCGAGAATGCGGCGGTCCTTGAGGTCCTCGTCGGTGATCTCGCCCACGCTGTGCCCGTCAACGTATACGAACCCGCACTCCACCTGGCCCACGATGCGGGCGACGCCGTCGACGAGGTCGACCACGGAGCCGTCGTCGGTGAGCAGGACGTTTTGCGCCGGGATGCCGGAGGACTGGGCGATCTTGCCGTTGGCGATCAGGTGGCGGGTCTCCCCGTGCACCGGCATGACGTTCCTGGGCTGGAGCAGGTTGTAGCAGTAAAGCAGCTCGCCCGCGGCGGCGTGGCCGGACACGTGCACCTTGGCCGTGCCCTTGTGGATGACGTCCGCGCCGAGCTTGAGCAGGCCGTTGATGATGCGGAACACGGCGTTCTCATTGCCGGGGATGAGCGAGGACGCCAAGATGACGGTGTCGCCCGGACCCACGGAGACCTTGTGGTCGCCGGCGGCCATGCGGGACAGTGCCGCCATGGGCTCGCCCTGGGACCCCGTGGACATGAGCACCACCTTGTGGTCCGGCAGGCTGTCCACGTTCTTCAGATCCACCAGGACGTTGGCCGGCACGTGCAGGTAGCCGAGCTTGGCCGCGATGGCCATGTTGCGCACCATGGAGCGGCCCACGAAGGCCACGTTGCGGTTGTGCAGCACGGCGGCGTTGAGGACCTGCTGGACGCGGTGGACGTGCGAGGAGAAGCTGGCCACAATGATGCGCTTGTCGGCCTTGCCGAACAGCATCTCCAGGGTCGGCCCGATCTCGGCCTCGCTGGTGGTGAAGCCGGGGACGTCGGCGTTGGTGGAATCCACCAGGAACAGGTCCACGCCTTCCTCGCCCAGGCGGGCAAAGTGGCGCAGGTCGGTCCGGCGCCCGTCCAGCGGCAGCTGGTCCATCTTAAAGTCGCCGGTGTGCAGCACGTTGCCGCCGGCGGTGCGGATGAACACGGCCAGGGCGTCGGGGATGGAGTGGTTGACGGCCACGAATTCGCACTCGAACGGGCCGAACTGCTCGACCTGCCCCTCCGTGACGGTCAGCGTCCACGGCTTGATGCGGTGCTCGGCCAGCTTGGCCTCCACGAAGGCCAGCGTCAGTTGGGAGCCGATCAGCGGGATGTCGTTGCGCAGGCGCAGCAGGTACGGCACGGCGCCGATGTGGTCCTCGTGGCCGTGCGTGAGCACCACGCCCACCACGTCCTCGAGCCGGTCCTCGATGTAGGAGAAGTCGGGCAGAATCACGTCAACGCCGGGCTGGTCCTCCTCCGGGAAGAGCACCCCGCAGTCCACGATCAGCAGCTTGCCGTCCATTTCAAAGACGGTCATGTTGCGCCCGATTTCACCAATGCCGCCCAACGGAACAATGCGCAACGTGCCGTTGGCCAGTTTTGGCGGCGTGCGCAGTCCGGGTTCAGTCATTTGGCTCATGTTTACAATTCCATTCCAGCTTCCGCAAGGTCAGCTTTGATCATGGCGATCTCGGCCTCGTCCGGCTCCACCAGGGGAAGCCGGACCACCGAGTTGGACAGGATCCCCTGCCACTTAAGTATTTGCTTGACGGCCACGGCGCCCTGCACATGTCCCATGGTGGCCCGGATGACCGGGTCGAGTTCAAAGTGGATGCGCCGGGCCGTGACGAAATCGCCGGCCGCGGCCGCGTCGACCAGGGCGCGGAACCGGCCCGGGGCCACATGGGCGCTGACGCTGACCAGCCCGACGGCGCCGGCGGCCATCAGCGGCAGCGTCAGTCCGTCGTCGCCCGAGTACACGTCGAGGTCCGTCTTGGCCAGCACGCGCGAGGTGGCCGTGAAGTCGGCCTTGGCGTCCTTCAACGCCACGATGCGCGGGTGGCCGGCCAGCTTGATGATGGTTTCGGTGGCGATGGGAACGCCGGCGCGGCCCGGGATGTCATAGAGCATGATGGGCAGCTCGGTGGCGTCGGCGATCGCCTCAAAGTGGGCCTGGATGCCGGCCTGGCTGGGCTTGTTGTAGTACGGGGTGACGATCAGCAGGCCGTCAACGCCCAGGGCCGCGGCGCGCCGGGACAGGCTGACGGAGTGCCGGGTGTCGTTGGTGCCGGTGCCGGCGATGACCTTGGCCCGCCCGCCCACGGCGTCCAGGACGGCCTGGAACATGCCCAGGTTTTCCTCGTCCGTCAGGGTGGAGGTTTCCCCGGTGGTGCCGGTGACCAGGATGCCGTCACAGCCGCCGTCGATGAGCTTGTTGGCCAGAAGCGCTGCCTGCTTATAGTCCACTTCCCCGCCGCTTGTAAAGGGGGTGACCATGGCGGGCACCAGCGTACCGAAGGGGAGATGGCGAATTTGCGAATCAGACATGGGTAAAACGTTACCCGCTCCTCCACCGTTTCGTTGCACCCAGGCCACAGGGCGGACGCGCTCGGCCGGCCGGAGTTTAGTTCAGGTCGGCCAGGAACGGCAGCCACTCGGCGAGGACGGGATCGGCCGGGATGAGGGTGGAGCCGTGGTTGCGGCCGGGCAGTTCCACGACGCGGGCGCCCGCAATCAGTTCGGCGGCGCGCCGGGAGTCCGTCAGCCGTCCGGGATCCCTGGTGCCGGCCATCAGGAGCGTCGGCAGGCGGATGGCGGCGATGTCCGCCTCGGGAATGGCCGGGTCCAGTTCGGTTTGACGGAAATAGGCCCGCAGCGCGGCGGCGTCGTTGGCCAGGAACGCGGCCCGGGTCATGGCGTCCAGCGGCTGCCCGATCCGCCCTTCCCAGCCGGCCACGAAGGCGGGCATGCCGCCCTGGCCGAGGGCGGCGTCGTACTCGGGGAAGAACAGTTCGCCGATGGTGCCGGGCTGGATGCGGAAGGTGCCGCCCAGGGTGGTCAGGGACAGCAGTCTCTCGGGTGCGGCGACGGCCAGCGAGAAGCCGACCCGGGCGCCCACCGAGTAGCCGCCAAAGTGGGCCTGGGGCGCCCCGGCGGCGTCCAGGACGGCCAGGGCGTCGGCCACCAGCACGTCCATGGCGTACGCGGCCGGGGTGGCGGGCTTGTCGCTGCGCCCGTGCCCGCGCAGGTCCATGGTGATGACCCGATGGGTCTCACGCAGCGCCTTCGTGTACCCGAAGCCGCGCCAGATCGCACGGCTCAGTGCGCTGCCGTGGATCAACAAAATGGGGTCGCCCTCGCCCACCGCGTCATAGGAAAGTTCGACGCCGTCGGCCGGGTTGTGTGTGCTGCTCGCCATGGATTCATCCTAATCGCCGAGGTAGCCGGTCCGCGCCGAGACTCGCCCCGGTCTGGGCTGTCTAATCGCACTAGGTTGTTTACACACGCTCTCATGAGGTTGTTTACAACCTCTCTCGTAACCTTGTTTACACTCGCTCTCGTGACGTTGTTTACATACGATCTCATGAGGTTGTTTACACCCGGCGTCCTATTCCCGTCGGGCACCGGGAATAGGCGCTGTGGCTATGATTCCTCGGGGTTGTTCTTCTTCATGTAGGTCCGTTGCTTGTCCGTCCAGTCCGGTTTCTGGTCGCGGACTCTGGCTCCGCTGACTTGCCAGAGGGGAAAAATATGGCGGGTGACGGCAGGGCGTATGGGCAACGGGAAGTATATGCTTTCGATCCCGGTGGTGGTGTCGAACATGCTGTAGTCGTTTTCGGTGCTGATCATCTGGTAGGTCCCGGCCAGATTGCTGGGAATCATGATCTTGAGCCCCTGGAAGTAGATCTGGGGATTTCCTCGAGTGACCACTATCAGGTCAGCGGCGGCATCCCGGAGCCGCCCTCCTGTCGGCACGCGCGGTTCTGTTTCCGGTGCGGCAGGGGTGGCCCGTGTGAGGTCCTGGATGTCCCCGTCGGGTGCTGCGGCGGCCCGCTGGGCGAGTGTCTTGTCGCGGTAGGAATCGGCACGAGCCTGGAGTTCCTTGTGGCTGATCGGCGTCCGATCCGAGGGCCGGTGTTCGGCCGCCTCCCACGCCTGTCCCGGCGTCATTGCGCCGGGCAGGGCTTGATGCCTGCGGCGATAGTTGTAGTAGTTGCGGAAGTCGGCGATCAGTGTGGTGAGCCCCTCAAGGCTCGCCGGTGCGTTGGCTTCTAGGAAACGCCGCAAGGTCTGGTGGCTGGGTTCGTTCTTCCCTTGGGTCTGCGGATGGTATCCGCGCCCGCTGATGCCCAGACAACCATGGTCGGCTAGGAACCGTTCGGTCCCCGAGACGATGCCGTGCCGCGCCTGGTTGAAGGCCCTGCCGTTGTCACTGAGGAGTTCCCTGGGTACTCCGTGGTCGGTGAATGCGGCCCGGAGCGTGGCGATGGCATCAGTGCCGTTCTCCGGATCCGGGCAGCACCTGGTGCCGACATCGAAGCGGGTGGAATCATCGAGGAGCTGGTAGATCGTCACCTTGGTGCCGGTCTCGTCGGCCAGTCGATATTCAAGGGCATCCAACTGCCACATCTCCATGGCCGCCGAGCGGGCGAACCGCGGCCACGCCGTGCGCGGTCGCTTGCGGGGATTTGCCTTCACCGCCCCGGCGGCGGACAGTATCCTCGCGATGGTCGCCACCGAGGGCACCGGCTGCCCGAACTCGCCGGTGTCGATCCCGGCGAACCAGATCGACTTCGGTCCACTGTCCCAGCCCTCTTTTTCCAGCCGGGTACGAATCCGCAAGACGATATTGGTGGTGTTCTGGTCAAAGGTCCGCACCGGGTTCTTCGGCGCCGAGGAACGTGGATTCAGTGCCTTGTTTCCCTCCTGAAGGAAACGGCGGCGGATGTTATAGAAGGAGGGACGACTGATGCCCAGCCGCTGACAGAACTCGGACACGCTGGGTCCGTCGGCGGACAAGGGGTCGAATTCGGCAATCTGGCGGCGCACGGAAGGAGTTAGTGACTTAGGCATCCTCAATTATCGAAACCGAGCTCACGGACGTGCTTCTACAAGTCGCCACAGGTGTAAGCAAGGCCCTGAGACATCCCGTAACAAGGGTGTTGAGACATGCTGTAAACAACGTCATGAGAGAGTCTGTAAACAAGGTAGTGAGACAGCACAGCCCCGGTCTGGGCGGTTCTCGGCGCGGACCGGCTACCTCGGCGAGGCGGGGGCGAGGCGAGGGGCGCGTTAGCCGCGCGTGCGGAACAAGGCGATGGCGTCGCGCATGGCCTTGCGGGCGCGTTTCCGGTCGCCGGCGGCGTCATAGGCGCAGGAGAGACGGAACCAGGAGCGCCAGTCGCCGGGGGCGGCCTCGGCCTCGGCCTTGTACTTGCCAAACTCGGCGTCCGCGGCGGCTCGGACAATGCGGCCGCCGGGGGTGCGGGGCAGATTGTCCACGGGCAGCCCGCCCTCGGATTCGAGCACCTTGGCCATCGCCTCGGTGCGGGCGCCGAAGAGCACCTCGGTGATCAGCGCCCACGCGGCCACCATGGGAATGAGCAGGTAGGCGGCGCCAAGCAGCTTGGCGATCCAGTCCGGGTCGCCCAGCAACAACACGGCCCGCTGCAGCATGATCACCAGGTAAAACACGAGCAGCAGGGCGATCGCCCCGACCCAGATCTTCGTTTTCGTCACGGTCTCAGCCCTCAAGGTCCAGGTAGCCGTCCAGGCCCACGGTCAGGCCGGGCCGGGTGCCCACGATCCGCACACCGAGCAGGACCCCGGGCATGAAGGATTCACGGTTGAAGGAGTCATGCCGGATGGTCAGCTGCTCCCCCGGGCTGCCGAGCAGCACCTCCTGGTGGGCGACCAGCCCGGCCAGGCGGACGCTGTGCACGGGGATGCCGTCGATGGAGGCGCCGCGCGCGCCGTCCAGGTTGGAGGTGGTGGCATCCGGGGCGTCGGGAACACCGGCGGCGGCGCGGGCGGCGGCCACCAGTGCGGCGGTGCGCAGCGCCGTGCCCGACGGCGCGTCGACCTTGCGGGGATGATGCAGCTCGATGATTTCCACCGACTCGAAATATCGTGCGGCCTGCTGCGCAAACCGGGTGGCCAGCACGGAGCCGAGGGCAAAGTTGGGTGCAATGAGCACGCCGGTTTGGGGATGCCGGGCCAGCAGCGATTCCAGCGCCGCGAGCCGGCCGGCATCCCAGCCGGTGGTGCCCACGACGGCGTGGATGCCGTGTTCGACGGCGAAGCGCACGTTCGCCTCGGTGGAGTCCGGGACGGTGAGGTCCACCACCACGTCCGCGCGGGCCGCCAGCACGGCGTCCAGGGAGTCTCCCCGGCCCAGGGCCGCCACCAAGTCCAGGTCGGCGGCCTCGTTGAGGGCCGCAACGGCGGCCGTACCCATTCGTCCCTTGGCGCCGAGTACGGCCACCCGCAGCTTTTCAGTCATGGTCCCAAGCTTAATGGCTGCCCGGGACCTCGCCGGCCCCCACCCATTCCACCGAGCCGTCCGTGAAGAACTGCTCCTTCCAGATGGGCACCTCGTGCTTGACCCGGTCCACCAGCGCCGAACACAGCTCAAAGGCCTCGCCGCGGTGCGCGGCGGAGACGGCGCACACCAGGGCCGGGTCGCCGATCTCCAGCGTCCCCACCCGGTGCGAGACCCAGATCTTCACCGCATGCCCGCCCGAGCCGGACTGTTCCAGCAGGGACGCGACCACCCCGTTCAGCACCCTCTGGGCGAGCGGATGGGCGCTGTAGGCCAGCCGCGCAACCTGCCGGCCGCCGTCGTGGTTCCTGACCACCCCGCTAAAGCTGACCACCGCCCCGGCCGTGTCCGATTCCACGGCGGCGATGGCGTCGGCGACGGTGATCGGCTCGGCGCTCAACTGGGCAAATACAACATCGAAGTCAGTGTCCATGACGGCCGCTCAATTGCTCGCAGAGGTGTTTGATGATGGGGTCCAGCACGGCCAGCCCGTCCATGACGCCGGCGGGTGACCCGGGCAGGTTCACGATCAGGGTCAGCCCGGCCGCGCCCGCATGCCCGCGGCTAAGCATGGCCATGGGGGTTTTCGCCAGCCCCGCCGCGCGGATGGCCTCCATGATGCCGGGGATTTCGCGGTCCAGCAGCGGCAGGGTCATCTCGGGGGTTTCGTCGGTGGGGCTCAGCCCCGTTCCGCCGCTGGTCAGCACGACGGCGGGATGTTGCATCAGCAGCGCCCGCAGCGCCGCCCCGACGGGAGGCCCGTCCGGGACCACGATCGGTGCGGTGACGTCAAAGCCGTGCTCGGCGAGCCAGTCGGTGATGATGGGGCCGGTCTTGTCGTCATAGACGCCCAGGGCCGCACGCGTGGAGGCGATGACCACCCCGGCCCGGCCAAGTTCGGTGCCGGGCTCGCAGGTATTCATCTCTGTGTCCCGCCGCCGTCTGCATCCACGGACCAGTCGCCGCTCTTGCCGCCGCTTTTGGCCAACACCTGGATGTCGGAGATCACGGCGTGCTTGTCCACGGCCTTGATCATGTCGTAGACGCTCAGCGCGGCAACCGTGACCGCGGTCAGCGCCTCCATCTCCACGCCGGTGACGCCAAGGGTTTTCACCGTGGCCCGCACGGTGACCTCGGCGGCGCCCAGGTCAAAGTCCACCGTGACCTTGGCCAGGGGCAGCGGGTGGCACAGCGGAATCAGCTCGGGCGTTTTTTTCGCGCCCATGATGCCGGCCACCCGGGCCACGGCGAGGGCGTCCCCCTTGGGGAGGTCGCCGGCGCCGAGCAGCGCCATCACCGCCGCGGTGGTGTGGACGGTGCCGGTGGCGGTGGCCTCCCGGGAGGTGGCGGACTTCGCGGACACATCGACCATGTGGGCCGTGCCGTCGTGGCGCAGATGCGTTAATTCGGGAGCTTGGGGATCGGTCACAACAGCCATACTTCCACCTTTGACCCGGCCTGCAAGTCCGTGACGCCCGGCGGGATCTGGATCAGCGCATTGGCCCGGGCCAGGGCCGCCAGCAGGTGCGACGCCGGCCCGCCCACTTCCCGCACGGACGCGGCGGATTCATACCCGGGGCCCTCGTAGATCCCGCGGCGCACCTGGTGTTTTCCGGCCGGCGACGTCAGGTCCTCCCGCAGCGTTGCCAGCACGACGGGCCGCGGTGCCGGCGCCCCGGTCAGGGCGGTCAGGGCGGGGCGCAGGAACATTTCAAAGGAGACGGCGCCGCTGACCGGATTGCCGGGGAACCCGATAAACGGGACCCCCTTGTACGTGCCCAGGGCCTGCGGACCGCCCGGTTGCAGCCCCACGGAGACAAAGTCGACGTCGAACTCGGCCAGCGCCTGTTTGACCACCTCAAAGGCCCCGGCGCTGATCCCGCCGGTGGAGACGATCAAATCCACCTCGGGGCGGTCGCGGTTGGGTCCGGCAAACCGGTCGAGCACCTCCAGCAGCGCCCGCGGCCGGTCCTGGACGATCGGGCCCAGCACCACCTCGACGCCGGCCTCGACCAGCATGGCCCGCAGCAGGGCGGCGTTGGCGTCAAAAATCTTCCCGGCGGGCAGTCCGCCGGCAGCCTGGGGATCGCCCGGCAGCAGCACCTCATCCCCGGTGGTCATCAGCAGCACGCGTTTCCTGCCCCGCACCACGACGCTGGTCAGCCCCAGCGCCGAGGCCAGCCCGATGTGCGCGGCGTTCAGGAGCGTGCCGCCGGCGATGGCCACGGCGTCCCGGGCCAGGTCGCTGCCCTGGGCGCGGACGTACGTTCCCGGCACGGTGGCGGGCAGCGTCACGGATTCCCCGGGCGCGGGGAAGACGGCCGGCTGCGCTTGCTCCACGGGAACGACGGCGTTGGCCCCGCTGGGCAGCATGGCCCCGGTCATGATGGGGGCGGCGGCGCCCGGCGCCAACTCTGCCGGGACGACGCCGGCAGGGATGGTGGCGGCGGCACGGTAGCTGGTTGATTTCATCGAATCAACGGATCCCGATTGATGGTGCCGGTGGTGGGCCGGCGCGTTGACGGCAAAACCGTCCATCTGGGAGTTGGCAAAGGGCGGCAGGTCCAGGGGGGCGGGCAGGTCGGCGGCGAGCACCCGCCCAACGGCCTCCAGCAGCGGCACGCGATCGCCGCCGTCGTCCGGGCGGTGCGCCCACGCCGCGGCCAGGAGATCGTGCACGGCCCGCCGGTGCTCCTCGACTGTTCTGCGCATCAGATTCCCCTCCACAACCGGCCCGTGGTGCTATTTGTCACCAATCCTATGTGAGCCGCCGCGCAACGGGCGCGAGGGCGCCGGCGCGGGCCGGCGCGTCAGGCTAGCCGACCGTGAACTCCACCGTGTGATGGCCCGTGGCACCATCGGGTGCCGGCGGCGCCGGCACGGACGTCTGCACAGCCCCGGCCCCGTCAATGGCCCGGACCGCCAGGACGTGCCGGCCGGCGGCCACCGCCAGGGGCGCTTTCCATTGCACCCACGTGTCCTTGTTCAGTGCCGCGGCCAGCACGGCGTCCTGCCAGGGCCCGTCATCGAGCTGGACCTGCACGCCCGATATGCCGCGTTCCGGCGCCCAGGCGACCCCGCCGGCCATGATCGTGCCGGCCCCGGGCGTGTCCCCGCGCCGGGGCACATCGATGCGCGACGCCGTCTTGATGGGACCCAGCGCGCTCCAGCCCCGCGGCGACCAGTAGCCCTGGTCGGCCGCGAAGGTGGTGACCTTGAGCTCCGCCAACCATTTGGTGGCCGAAACATACCCGTAGAGGCCTGGCACAATCAGGCGGGCCGGATAGCCGTGCTCGAGCGGCAGCGGTCCCCCGTTCATGCCCACGGCGATGATTGCCTCCCGGGCATCGGTGAGCGCCGCCAGCGGCGTGCCGGCGGTGAACCCGTCGGTGCTGCGTGAGAGCACCATGTCCGCCCCGGGCTGCACCCCGGCCAGGGCCAGGAGCTCACGCACCGGCCAGCCCAGCCAGCGGGCGTTCCCGACCAGGTCCCCGCCCACCTCGTTGGAGACGCAGCCGATCGTGACGTATTTTTCCACCATCGGCTTGGCCAGCAGTTGGGCAAAATCCAGCGTCACCTCGCGGTCCACCCGTCCAGTCACCCGCAATTGCCACGTGCCGGAATTCACCGCCGGCACCACCAGGGCGGTGTCGATCCGGTAGAACGCATCAGCCGGGGTGATCAGCTCGGTCACCCCCGGAACCCCCAGCACGGCTCCGGCCGGGACCGGCGGCGCCGCGATCGCGGGGCTCGGCAGCCGCACCCGGGCGCGCAGGTCCACCACGACGACGGCGGCCCGGCGGATCAGCACCGACGCACCGGCGGCGACAACCGCCACCCCGGCGCCGACGCCCATGGTCCGGACGAAGGAGCGGCGCGTCGGCCCGTCGAGGGTCGGCTGGTGGAGGGTCGCCGCGGCGGGACGAAGAAAGCGCCGGCCCACCCATGCAAGCAGCATGCCGGCCACGGCGGCGGCGACCACTGGGGCAAGGAACGCCATCGACGTGACGCCGGCCCGCGTGGCGACGGCGGCGATCCCCAGCACGCCGAACACGCCAATGCCCGCCAGTCCGAATCCGCGCCTGCGGCCTTCCAGCACCCCCACGGTGGCGGCGAGGAGGGCGATCACGAGGATCATCGAGGCCAGAAAGACGGATTTGTCGCCCGTGCCAAACAGGCCGATGGCCCAGTCCTTGACCCCGCTCGGCATGCCGTCGATGACGCTCTGGCCAACCGCGGAGACGGGCGAGACCGTGGGGCTGGTGACCGCGGCGACCAATTCGCCGGCGGCCACACCCACGCCCACGCACACCAGGCCGGCCGCGATCCATCCTCCACGCTGCGCCATGGCATCCTTTCCTGGCTGGCCCCGTCGTCACAAGTCTAGTTTCACGCCCGGGACAAAGCACCGGCGCCCTTAAAAGGGGCGGATGGCGTAGCGTGGTGCCATGCAAACGGATCGCGTCCCCCTCGGCCTTCCGGCCGTGCTGGCCGGCCCGCCCCCGGCGGCGGCGCGTCCGGCCGGCACCGGCGCGGGCCTGACGGACCAATTTGGCCGGGTCGCCACGGACATGCGGCTCTCCCTGACGGACAAGTGCAATCTGCGCTGCCACTATTGCATGCCGGCGGAGGGGCTGCAGTGGCTCGCGAAGGACAAATTACTCACGGCCGCCGAAATTGCCCGGCTGGTGGGCATCGGCGTGGACCGGCTGGGCGTGCGCGAGCTGCGGCTCACCGGCGGCGAACCGCTCGTGCGGGCCGACCTGGTGGACATCATCGCCGTGCTGCGCCGCAACCACCCGTCGCTGCCGATCTCGCTGACCACCAACGGAGTGGGCCTGGCGCGGAAGGCGCAGGCGCTGGCCGACGCCGGGCTGACGCGGTTGAACGTATCCATGGACACACTGCGCCACGATGCGTTCGTGCAGCTGACCCGGCGCCCGTTCCTGGACCAGGTGCTCGCCGGCATCGAGGCCGCCGCGCGCGCGGGGCTCGGGCCCATCAAGGTCAACGCCGTGCTCATGCGCGGCATCAACGACGGCCATGCGGCCGAGCTCCTGGCGTGGTGCCTGGCCGGCGGCTACGAGCTCCGCTTCATCGAGCAGATGCCCCTGGATGCCGACCACGGGTGGACGCGCGAGGGGATGATCACGGCGGCGGAGACCCGAAGCCTGCTGGCCGCGGATTTTGACCTGGCCCCCGACCCCCGCGCCCGGGACGGCGCTCCGGCCGAACGCTTCGAGGTACGTCACAGGGGCTCGAGGGCACTCCTGGGCACCGTGGGCATCATCGCCTCCGTCACCGAACCTTTTTGCGCGGACTGCCGCCGTACCCGGATCACGGCCGAGGGCCAGGTCATGAGCTGCCTGTTCTCCCGCACCGAAGTCGACCTGCTGGACCTGCTGCGTGCGGGGACGACACCGGCCGACGACGACGCCGTCGCCGACCGCTGGCGGGACGCCATGTGGGCGAAGCCGCGGGCCCACGGCATGGGACACCCCGGCTTGGGCGACGCCGACTTTGTCCAGCCCGACCGCAGCATGAGCGCCATTGGAGGATGAGATGAACGTACGATTCTTTGCCGCCGCCGCGGCCGCCACCGGGGTCGAGGAGCAGCAGGTGGACCTCCAGGACGTGACCCGGTCCGGGCCGTTCACGCTGGCCGACCTCTCCGTCCTCCTGGAAGAAACCTTCCCGGTCTCCGCCTCGGCGAGCACGCCGCCCTTGTCCGAGCTGCTGACCCGGTGCAGCTACCTGCTCAACGAGGTGGCCGCGCGGGATCTGACCGTGGCCCTGAAACCCGGCGACGTCGTGGACGTGCTCCCCCCGTTCGCCGGCGGGTAGGCCCCGGCGGCGCGGCGGTCGGGACCAGGCTCAGCCCCCGGAAGGGGTCAGCGGACCCAACGCCATGGCCAGCAGCGCGCCCCTGCTCTGGACATTGCATTTGGCGAAGATTGTCTTGAATTCATCCTGCACGGTGTAGCGGCTGATGGCCTGCCGCCGGGCCAGGGCCGCCGTGTCCAGTCCGGCGGCCGAGAACTCCAGCAACTGGCATTCACGCGGGCTCAACGCCAGACTCCGCTCGAACACGTCGATCCGCTCCGCCACGAGGCAGTCCTGGATGGTCACGGCGATGGGCGCCGCCCCACCTTCGAGCGGCGGTTTCATCCTGGCAGCGGCGAGGCGGGCCCACACGCCGTGGCCCACGTGCACGCGGGACGTGGCCGGACGCGCGTCGACGCCCGCTTCCGTGGCGAGCAATTGCGCCGCCACGTTCAGCACCTCGGCCGGGATCCCCTGGTGGGGCCGCGGCCCCCGCTGCAGCAGCTCAAGCCAGGGGCGGGCGGATTCCGTTTGGCTGACAATGGACAAATCGTCGGCCAGGACCAGCACGGCCTGCTGGTGGCCCCCGCCGTTTCCGCCGGACCGGGGCGTGCCGTCGACCTGGAACTCGCGGGCGGAACAAGCCCTCAGGCCGGCGGTGACCACGCCGGCCAGCGACGATATGTAGCGCAGCTCAGCGGGGGAGAATTCGCCCTCCCCGGGCCCGCGCCACAAATCAAGCCACCCCCAGAATCCCAGCCGGTCGGCGAAGGCCACCGAGAGGACGTCGACTATCCCATACCGGCACAGCAATTCGGCCCACAGCTCGCTGCGGGCCGGTTCGCCACCGGTGGCGTCCCGCAGGGACGCGGCAACGGCGGGGTTCGTGGGCAATCCGGTCCACCGGTTGACCCGCGTGCGGTACTTGAGCGTAATCAACAGCGGCAGTTCCGCCGGGCAGGGCACTTCCGCCATGGGTGCGATGCCCACGCCGGACCGTGGGTCGGTCAGCGGCCAGACCCACGCGTCATGGGCCACCACCGCACGCAGCTCCTGGCGTACCGCCGCCCGGTACCCGTGGCTGTCCAGGCGTTCCTCGGCCAAGGCCCGCACACGCTCCAGGCTGCGGCTGACCATCCAGTTGCCGGTCATGGGTCAAGTATGCCCCGTGGCACATGCCGTCAAGGGGTTCCCGGTCCCAGATATCTGGGATTTCACGGGGCGGCCGGTCCGCCTACAGTCAGGGAATCGGAACCAGCGGAAGGACCATGTGATGTTTACCTTGCAGATAGAACACGGCATCAAGGACTTTGCCATGTGGAGGGGCGCCTACGATGCCGATCCGCTGGGGCGAACCGCCTCCGGTGTTGTGGCCGAGCGTGTGTCGCGTCCCGTTGACGACAAGCACTATGTGGTGCTGGATCTGGACTTTGCCACCGCCGCGGAAGCCCAGGACTTTCTTGACCGGCTCCGGGCGCAGGTGTGGTCGACGCCGTCGGCCTCACCTGCCCTCGCCGGTGGTCCCCGGACGCGCATTGTGGAGCAGGCGTTCCGCGCCTAGGACAACGTCACGGCCACCCTGCGCCGGCGCCAGTTCCGTGCGATGCTGACGGGAAACTATGCCGATACCGGCATCATGCGCACGATTGGCCGGCGAGTCCCGCGCATAGAGGAACTCTTGTTCCCTTATGCGCCAGACCCACCGCGAGTACTGCGCCAGTGACCAACGGCCGCAAGACTTGGCGCGGGTTTAGCGCATAAGGAACGTCACCCGGGGGTGGGTGCCGCATCAGAGCCCGAAGGTTTCGGTTTCCTCAAAGGGTCCCACCACGGTGATGGTGCGCGGGGCCGCGGCCAGCTGGCCGGCCAGCTCCTGCACCTGGGCGGTGGTGACGGCACGGATCCGGCCCAGTGTTTCATCGATGTCCAGGAATTCGCCGGCCACCAGCTCGGCCCGGCCCAGCCGGGACATGCGCGAGCCCGTGTCCTCCAGCGCCAGCACGATGCCCCCGGACATCTGGCCCAGCGCTTTCGCCAGTTCGTCGTCGGTGATCCCGTGCGCGGCGAGCTTCTCCAGCTCGGCCGTCAACAGGCCAATCACCTGGCCGACCTTTTGCGGCGAGCAGCCGGCATACATGCCAAAGTAGCCGGCGTCGGCGTAGGAGGAGGCGAAGGAGTAGGTGGAGTAGACCAGGCCGCGCTTTTCGCGGATCTCCTGGAACAGGCGCGAGGACATGCCGCCGCCCAGGACGGCGTTCAATACGCTCATCACGTACCGGCGGCTGTCGGTGGCCACCAGCGACGGGCAGCCCAGGATGATGTTAGCCTGTTCCACCTGGCGGTGGTGGACGTGCAGCCCGGCGGTGCCGGTGATGGGTGAGGGGACCGGGCTGCGGCGCGCGGCGGGGGCGACGCCGTCGTCCAGGGACCAGCCGGCGGTCCGCAGGGCGCGCAAGACGTGGGCGCAGACGGCGTCGTGGTCCAGGCCGCCCGCGGCGGTGATGACCAGCGTGTTCGGGCGGTAGTGGTTTTGGTAGTGATCCCAGACGGCATCGCGCGGGACGGCCTTGATGGCCTCCGGGGTGCCGCCGATGGGGCGGCCCAGGGGGTGTCCGCCCAAGACGGCGGCCACAAACTTTTCATGCGCGACGTCGGTGGGGTCGTCGCTGTCCATGGCGATTTCTTCCAAAATGACGTCGCGTTCCTGCTCCAGTTCGGCCGGGTCGAGCACGGCGGAGGTGAGCATGTCGGCGATGACGTCGATGGCCATGGGAAGGTCGGTGTCGAGCACCCGGGCGTAATAGCAGGTGCTTTCCTTGGCGGTGGCCGCATTGGACTCGCCGCCCACCTCGTCGAAGGCCTGCGCAATTTCCAGCGCGGTCCGGCGAAGCGTGCCCTTGAACAGCAGGTGTTCAAGGAAATGGGTCGAGCCGTGTTGGCCCTCGGATTCATCCCGAGAGCCAACACCGACCCAAAACCCGATTGTCGCACTGCGCTGCCCCGGCATGGACTCCGTCAGGACCCGCACTCCCCCGGGCAGGACGGAGCGGCGCACCATGGCACCGCCGGCCTTGCCCGAGATCAGTGACGAGGTGGCGTCGGCCACGCCGTCGGCAGCGCTGTTGAGCGGCAAAAGGGTAATTGCCATGAACTACTCTGCAACGCTTCCGGCAGAGACTTCCTCGGCAGTGTCGTCCTCGGCCACAACGGGTGAGAGGGACAGCTTTCCGCGGTCGTCGACCTTGGTGATTTCCACCTGGATCTTCTGGCCGACCGAGACAACGTCATCGACGTTGTCCACGCGCTTGCCACCGGAGAGCTTGCGCAGCTCGGAGATGTGCAGCAGGCCGTCCTTGCCGGGCGTGAGCGAAATGAACGCGCCAAACGTGGTGGTCTTCACGACCGTGCCCAGGTAGCGCTCACCAATTTCGGGCACCATCGGGTTCGCGATGGCGTTGATCGCCGAACGGGCGGCATCCGCGGACGGGCCGTTCGTCGCGCCGATGTACACGGTGCCGTCATCTTCAATGGAGATGTCCGCGCCGGTGTCCTCCTGGATCTGGTTGATCATCTTGCCCTTCGGGCCAATGACCTCGCCGATCTTGTCAACCGGGATCTTGACCGCGATGACCCGGGGGGCGAACTCGGAAAGTTCATCCGGGACGTCGATGGCCGCGTTCAGGACGCCCAGGATGTGCAGGCGGGCTTCGCGAGCCTGCTTCAGGGCGGCCGCCAAGACGGAGGCCGGGATGCCGTCAAGCTTCGTGTCCAGCTGGATGGCCGTGACGAACTCGGACGTGCCGGCAACCTTGAAGTCCATGTCGCCGAAGGCGTCTTCGGCGCCGAGGATGTCGGTCAGCGCCGCGTAGCGGGTCTGCCCGTCCACCTGGTCGGAGACCAGGCCCATGGCGATGCCGGCAACGGGTGCCTTCAGCGGGACGCCGGCGTTGAGCAGCGACAGGGTCGAGGCACACACCGAACCCATGGACGTTGAGCCGTTGGAGCTCAGCGCCTCGGAGACCTGGCGGATGGCGTAGGGGAACTCCTCACGCGAGGGCAGCACCGGAACGATGGCCCGCTCGGCCAGGGCCCCGTGGCCGATTTCGCGGCGCTTGGGCGAACCCACGCGGCCGGTCTCACCGGTGGAGTACGGCGGGAAGTTGTAGTTGTGCATGTAGCGCTTGCGCGTCACCGGCGACAACGAGTCGATCTGCTGTTCCATCTTGAGCATGTTCAACGTGGTCACGCCCAGGATCTGGGTCTCGCCGCGTTCGAAGACGGCCGAACCGTGCACGCGCGGCAGGACCTCAACCTCGGCGGTGAGCTGGCGGATGTCCGTCAGGCCGCGGCCGTCGATGCGGATCTGCTCGGTGAGGATGCGCTGGCGGACAACGTGCTTGGTGACGGCGCGGAAGGCTGCGGAGAGTTCCTTCTCACGGCCCTCGAAGTCGCCGGCCAGGGCCGCCACGGTCTCGTCCTTCAGGGCGTCCGAGGCGGTGTCGCGGTCCTGCTTGTCGGCAATGGCGAAGACCTCGGCCAGCTTGAGCGCGGCGGCGGCCTTGACGGCCTCGTAGGCGTCGTCCTCGTAATCCAGGAACACGGGGAATTCAACGGTCGGCTTGGCGGCGCGGGCGGCCAGGTCGGCCTGTGCCTCGCACAGGGCCTTGATGAACGGCTTCGCCGCCTCCAGGCCCTCGGCCACAACCTCTTCGGTGGGGGCCTGGTGGCCCTGCTCCTTGATGAGGTTCCAGGAATTGTCGGTGGCCTCGGCCTCGACCATCATGATGGCCACGTCATCACCGGCGACACGGCCGGCAACCACCATGTTGAACACGGCATTTTGCAGCTCGGAGTGCTTCGGGAAGGCAACCCACTGGGCGCCGTTGCCGTCGTCGACCAGCGCCACGCGGACGCCGCCGATCGGGCCGGAGAACGGCAGCCCGGAGAGCTGGGTGGACATCGAGGATGCGTTGATGGCGACGACGTCGTACAGAACATCCGGGTTGATCGCCAGAACGGTCACGACGATCTGTACCTCGTTGCGCAGGCCCTTCTTGAAGGCGGGGCGCAGCGGGCGGTCCATCAGGCGGCAAGCCAGGATGGCGTCGGTGGACGGGCGGCCTTCGCGGCGGAAGAAGCTGCCCGGAATGCGGCCGGCGGCATACATGCGCTCTTCGACGTCAACCGTGAGCGGGAAGAAGTCAAAACCCTCACGGGGGTGCTTGCCCGCGGTGGTGGCGGAGAGCATGACGGTGTCTTCGTCGATGTAAACCATCGCGGCGCCCGCTGCCTGCTGGGCAAGGCGGCCGGTTTCAAAGCGTATGACGCGCTTGCCATAACGGCCGTTGTCAATGACGGCCTCTGCGTACTGAATCTCGGGACCCTCCATGAGAGAGTCACCTCCATTTCCTTGTAGGTGTTCCAAACCCCTGCGCAGGAACCATCCGCCATCATCACAGGCGCTTCATGCGATTGTGGCCGTGAAGCCCTGTACGACACCCGGTCTTCGATCGAGGTCCACGGGCGTGCGGCCGCTGGGGCCGTTCCCGGAGACCACTACCGAGGACCGCGAATGCGCGATGGTCGAAAGGGGTTCCCTTGTCAAGGTGCGTGCCGGCCGCGGATGCGGTCAGCACTGCGAAAGGCGGCCTCCCCGAAATCCTTGCAAGGAGAGACCGCCCCGCGGTCGTGCTAGCGGCGCAGGCCGAGGCGCTCGATGAGCGTACGGTAGCGCGTGATGTCGGTGTCCTTCAGGTAGCCGAGCAGTCGACGACGACGCCCAACCAGGCCCATGAGGCCGCGGCGGGTGTGGTGATCGTGCTTGTGCATCTTCAGGTGCTCGGTCAGGTCGGAGATGCGTCGTGAGAGCATCGCGATCTGAACCTCAGGCGAACCAGTGTCACCTTCGCTGGTTGCGAACGCCTGCATGATTTCTTGCTTTACAGCGGCTTCCAATGCCACAAGTAACTCCTTGAGTTGTGCCGTGAACGTGGTGTCGCCAAGCCGACGGGTAATTTTCCCGCCCAACACGACGGAATCCAGCCACCACGGACTGCAGCCGGACTCAATTCTTTAGTTTACGTGAGAAGACGTGAATATGTCGAAGCGGGTGGCCGGCGACCGGGTCCCTCACCCGAGAAAGGCGCGGCTGTCGGCAACGTCCCGGTGCATCTGCTCGATCAGGGCCGCGGCTCCGGTGTAGGCGACCATGCCGCGCAGCCGCTTGGCGAACTCGACCATCACGTGTTGGCCGTAGAGGTCGAAGGCCTCCACCGGCTCCTCGGGGCGGCCAATGACGAACGCTTCCACCTGCCGGCTGACGCCCTCGAAGGTGGGGTTGGAGCCGACGGAAATGGCGGCCGGCCAGCGGTGGTCGTGTTCGTCCGTCAGCCAGCCGGCATAGATGCCGTCCGCCGGGATGATGCCGCAGGCATCGGGCGAGAGGTTCGCGGTCGGGAATCCCAGGTCGCGTCCGCGGGCCGCCCCGTGCACCACTTTCCCGCTCATCCGGTGCCACCGGCCCAGCACCTGCGCGGCGGTTTCGACGTCGCCGCCCGCCAGCGCCTCCCGCACCCAGGTGGAGGACCAGCGCCGGTCGTGGCCCTCGTCGTCGACCACCACGACGTCGAACCCGAGCTGGGCGCCCAGGCGCACCATGGTGGCCAGGTCACCCGAATTGTCCTTGCCGAAGCGGACGTCATGACCCACCACGACGGCGCAGGCGCCCAAGGTCTCGACAAAGACGTTGCGGACAAACTCTTCGCCGGTTTGCTGGGCGAATTCGAGCGTGTACGGCACCACCAGCACGCCGTCGAGCCCGAGCTCGGCCATGGCCGCGAGCTTGTCGGAGAGGCCCATGATTTGCTCGGGGGCCGAGTCGGGCCGGTGCACCAGGGCCGGGTGCGGATCAAAGGTCAGGGCGACGGCCAGGGCGTTGCGGGCCAGCGCCTCGGTGCGGACGTGGCCGAGCACCTCCTGGTGCCCGAGGTGCAAGCCATCAAAGTTGCCCAGGGTGACCACGCACGGACCAAATTCCGGGGGAACTTGATCCAGGGAGTTCCAAATCTGCACCGCTTACCTCGTCTTTTGTTGCCTGTTCTTCTGTTGCGCCGTCGGCAGGGTGCGCCGGTGCCGCGAAAACTCTTCTAAGATTACCTGCTGGCCGGCGCCGGTCCGTCCCATGGTTCCCGCGGGGACATCCCGTCCCCGGCGGCGAGGGTCAGGATCCAGCGGTCCGCGGGCGTGCCGCGGTCGTTGTAGCCGCCGCGGATCTGCCCTTCCAGCGTGAAACCCAGCTTCCAGGCGAGCTTCCGGCTGCCCCAATTGGGCACGATCGCCGTCCAGTGCAGGAAGCTGAGGTTCAGTTGCGCGAACGCGTACTCGCTCAGGAGGCGGACGGCCCGTTCGGCGGCCCCCGTGCCCCGGGCGTGCGGGCCGAACAGGATCCCGATCGCGGCCGCGCCCGGATGAGAGCATTGCAGGTCCACCGTGCCCAGGAGCCGGTCGGTGCCGGCGTCGGCCACCGCGAAGGTGAGGACCTTGCCGCTGCGCCAGCCGGCGGCGGTGATCTCGTGAATGAAGGCGCGGGCGTCCTCGGGCGTGTAGCCCAGCGGGACGGTGGTCCAACGGACGGCCGCCGGGTCGGTGCAGTTGCACACCAGCTGGGCTGCGTCGGCGTCCCGCAGCGCGCGCARCACCACGGTGCCGTCGGTGAGGCGGGGCACGACGACGTCGAGTTTCAGTGCGGCGGCGGGGTCCGGTGCGGCGGCAGGCGCGGCCGGGGCGCCGTCACGGCGGGCGTGCCACTGCCGTGCCGACAGGCTGAACAGCCAGCCGTCGGCGAGACGGCCGTCCACGTGGCCGAATCCGGGCACCTCGGCGGCCAGCGTGAAACCCGAGCGTTCGGCCAGCTTCCGGCTGGCCTCGTTGCCCACCGTGGCCCTCCAGTGCAGCACGTCCAGGCCCAGGGTGCCAAACGCGTACCCGCACACCAGCTCCACGGCCCGCAGCGCGCTGCCGTGTCCGCGCCCGTCGGCGTGCATCTTGATGCCGACCGCCGCCGAGCCACCGCCGCCGGCGGCGTGGAAAACGTCATGCAGGCTGATTGTGCCAATGACGGCGTGCCGGCCGTCGCGCGCCTCGGCAATGGCAAACCGCAGTGAGGTGCCGGACGCCCAGCCGTTGGCGACGTCCGTCTCGATCAGCTCGGCGGCTCGGGCGGCCGTCATGTCGGCCTCGGAGCCGGTCCACGTGACATTGTGGGGGTCGCGGTGGATGGCCGCGTAGGCTGCGGCGTCGTCGGCGGTGAACGCGCGCAGGGTGGTGACGCCGTCGAACAGGCACGGCGGGGCCGTCATCAGCGGGGTGTGGCTCACTCCCCTGCCGCCTGGCGGTGGCGGTAGAGCCACCACAGGCCGATGACGGGCAGGATGAGCGGGACAAACCCATATCCCCGGCCGAACATGCTCCACACGGTGGCGTGCGGGAACGCGGCGGGGTCGAACAGGCTCAGGGACCCGACCACCAGGACGCCCAGCAATTCGATGCAGATGGCGGTCGTGGCGACAACGGCCCCCGTGTGGCCGGGCTTGGCCAGGGAGATGGTGGCGACGATGTAGACCACCGCGGCGAAGGCGGAGAGCAGGTAGGCCACGGGGGCGTCGTTGAAGTGCGTGGCAATCTGGTAGCCCGCGCGGGCGCTGGCGGAGATCGCGAAGACGCCGTAGACGGCGATCAGGAGCCGGCCGGCCCCTGACGTTCGCCCGGGCTTGACGGCGGCGGATGATTCAGTGTTCTTCATTGTCCAATTCCCTGTTGCAGGCTGTGCACCGGTATGCCGGTGCCGTACCAAATTTGTGCCATCCGGGCCATCATGACCACCACGGTCACCCCGACGGCGCCCATGACGTAGTTGGACCAAAAGGTTCGTTCCATCATGGCCCAGTAGAACCCGGCGATGGGCAGGGCGGCGGCCGTGAGGATGTACCCCCAAAACTCCCATGCCTCCCCGGCCAGGGACGCCCCGGCGGCCAGGCGCACCAGGGACGCCGCGGCGTACACCAGGATCAGGAGTTCGACCCCGGCCAGGGCCAGGATCGTGATGTCATTGGGCTTCTTTTTCAGGACGGCCGCGGTCCAGCAGATGATGGTGGACAGCAGGCCGACCACGATGCCGGCGATCAGCCAGCCGTCAACGGTCACGGGCGCGGCTCCTTCTCGGAGATGGCGGCGGCCGCGGGGGCGGGGGCGGAGGCGGCCGCGGGCGCGGCGTCGGGCGGGAACACGAGCACCGGCTTGGCATACTTGCCGGCATCGGCCAGCAGCGCCACGAGCGTGCCGTCCGGGGCAAACGCCGCCGCCGGCTCCTGGAGGGTATGGGCGCCGTCGGCGCTGGCGGGGATGCGCCTGCCAAAGGACAGCTCCACGGCCTCCCCGGCGCTCAACTCCCGGATGGGCATGAGCGCCCGGGCGGCGGCGGAAATCTCCAGGACCTGAAAGTCCCGGGCCAGCTCGTCCAGGGTGCGGGCCTGGGACAGGTGGTACGGGCCCACACTGGTGCGCCGCAGCGCCGTCAGGTGCCCGCCGACCCCGAGCCCGGCACCGAGGTCGCGGGCCAGGGCCCGGATGTAGGTGCCGGAGGAACAGGTAACGCTCACATCGACGTCGAGGTAGGCCACGGCGGGCTCCTGCGCCAGGGTGCCGCGGCGGATCCCCGCAATGTCAAAGGCGTGGATGGTCACCGGCCGGGCGGCCAGCGTGACGTCCTCCCCGGCCCGCACCCGGGCATAGGCGCGTTCGCCGTTGACCTTGATGGCGCTGACGCTGCTGGGGACCTGGCTGATGGGGCCGGTGAGCGCCGCAACGCCGGCCCGGACGGCGTCCTCGGTGACCGCCGCCGCCGAGGCCGTGTGGGTGATCTCACCTTCGGCGTCGTCGGTGACGGTGGATGCGCCGAGGCGGATGGTGGCGCTGTACGTTTTCGAGGTGCCCACGATGTAGGTCAGCAGCCGGGTGGCCTTGTTGATGCCGACCACCAAGACGCCCGTGGCCATGGGGTCCAGCGTGCCGGCGTGCCCCACTTTTCGGGTCCCCGCAAGCCTTCGCATCCGGCCAACCACATCATGGCTGGTCCATCCCTGCGGTTTGTCAACGATTACCAGTCCAGAAAGCACGCTTTGAAGTATATCCGCCCCGGCCGGGCGCCACGGGCAGCCTGCCCGGCAACGACGACGGGACGCGACCTTCCGGTGGAAGGTGGCGTCCCGTCGTCGTGCCCGGGCGGGCAGTGCAGCTAGGCGTCGTCGGCGTCGTCGGGCTTCTTGTAGGGGTCGGCCTCGCCGGCGAACTCGGCACCCGCGGACTGCTCGGCCAGCTTGGCGTCGCGTTCCTTGGCCACCCGCAGCAGCGCCTCGAGGTTGCTGGCGTTGACGGGGATTTCATCCGCAACAAATTCCAGCGTGGGGGTCAGGCGGACGGTGATGTTCTTGCCCACCTCCGCGCGAAGGACGCCCTTGGCGCGCTCCAGGCCGGTCCGGGCGTCGGTGGCGGCGGTCTCGTCGCCAAAGACCGTGTAGTAGATGGTGGCGTGCTGGAGGTCGTTGGTGACGCGGGCGTCGGTGACCGTGATGCCTTCGACGCGCGGGTCCTTGACTCGCTTGCGAAGACCCTCGGCCACCACAACTTTGATGCGCTGGGCCAGTTTGGCGGCGCGGGCTGAATCTGCCATGGTGATCTTCCTTTGGGGGCAGGCAAAGCCGGCTGGGCGCCCTCACGGACGCCCAGCCGGCATTGACGGATTAGACGCGCGGCTTCTCGCGCATCTCGAACGTCTCGATGATGTCCTCGGTCTGCAGGTCGTTGAACGACCCCAGGCCGATGCCACATTCGAAGTCGGTGCGGACTTCGGTGGCGTCATCCTTGAAGCGCTTGAGCGAGTCGACGGTCAGGTTGTCGCCAATGACCTTGCCGCCACGAAGCACGCGTGCCTTCGTGTTGCGGCGGATGATGCCGGAGCGGACGATCGAGCCGGCGATGTTGCCGAACTTCGAGGAACGGAATACCTCGCGGATTTCCGCGGTACCCAGCTGGACTTCCTCGTATTCGGGCTTGAGCATGCCCTTCAGGGCCAGCTCAATGTCATCGATGGCGCCGTAGATGACCGAGTAGAAGCGCATGTCAACGCCCTCACGGTCCGCCAGTTCGGCAACGCGCTCGGCCGGCTTGACGTTGAAGCCGATGATGATGGCGTTGTCCACCGTGGCCAGGTTGACGTCGTTCTGGGTGATGGCACCCACGCCGCGGTGGATGACGCGCAGCTGCACGCTATCGCCGACGTCGATCTTCAGCAGCGAATCCTCCAGGGCCTCAACGGCACCGGAGACGTCACCCTTCAGGATGAGGTTGAGGTTTGCAACCTTGCCTTCGGCGACTGCCTGGTCGAAGTCCTCGAGGCTGATGCGCTTGCGGCGCTTGGCCAGGGCGGCGTTGCGGTCGGCTGCCTCACGCTTTTCGGCGATCTGGCGGGCCGTGCGCTCGTCCCCGGTGACGAAGAACGTGTCGCCTGCCCGGGGGACGTTGGAGAGCCCCAGGACCTGGACCGGACGCGACGGGCCGGCCTCGGAGATGACGTCGCCATTCTCGTCGAACATGGCACGGACACGTCCGTGCGCGGTGCCGGCAACGATGATGTCCCCCACGTGCAAGGTACCGGACTGGACCAGGACGGTGGCCACGGAACCGCGGCCCTTGTCCAGGTTCGCTTCGATGGCGATACCGCGGGCATCCTTGTTCGGGTTGGCGCGCATGTCCAGGGCCGCGTCGGCCGTGAGCAACACCGCCTCGAGGAGTTCCTCGATGTTGATGTTGTTGCGGGCGGAGACGTCCACGAACATGGTGTCGCCACCGTATTCCTCGGGAACCAGGCCGTACTCGGTCAGCTGGCCGCGGATCTTCTCCGGGTTCGCCGAGTCCTTGTCGATCTTGTTCACCGCCACCACGATCGGCACGTTG
This sequence comes from Specibacter sp. RAF43, assembly GCF_052114065.1. Classification (NCBI taxonomy): domain Bacteria; kingdom Bacillati; phylum Actinomycetota; class Actinomycetes; order Micrococcales; family Micrococcaceae; genus Specibacter; species Specibacter sp. RAF43. The sequence continues at coordinate 65,629 of NZ_JBFREA010000018.1, forward strand.
GCCGCTTGGGCGTGGTTGAGCGCCTCAATGGTCTGGGGCATCACGCCGTCATCGGCGGCGACCACCAGGATGGCGATGTCGGTGACCTTGGCGCCACGGGCACGCATGGCGGTAAACGCCTCGTGGCCGGGGGTGTCAATAAAGGTGATCCGGCGTTCGTCGCCTTCGTGCTCGTGCACGATCTGGTAGGCACCGATGTGCTGGGTGATGCCACCGTGCTCATCGGCGACGACGTCCGACTTGCGGATGGCGTCAAGCAGGCGGGTCTTGCCGTGGTCGACGTGGCCCATGACGGTGACCACAGGGGGACGCACCTCAAGGTCCTCGTCGCCTTCGGCTTCCAGCTCGGCTTCAAAGTCGATGTCGAAGCTGCTCAGCAGCTCGCGCTCTTCGTCCTCGGGGGAAACAACCAGCACCTTGTAGCCGAGTTCGGCACCCAGCAGGGCAAACGTGTCCTCGTCCAGGGACTGGGTGGCCGTGGCCATCTCGCCGAGGTGGAAGAGCACGGTGACCAGTGCGGCCGGGTTGGCCTCGATCTTGTCGGCGAAGTCGGTGATGGAGGATCCGCGGCGCAATCGAACAACGGTGCTGCCGTCGCCGCGGGGCACGCTCACGCCGCCCAGCGACGGGGCGCTCATCTGCTCGAGTTCCTGCCGCTTCGCCCGCTTCGACTTGCGCTGCTTGCCGCGACCGGCGCCTCCCTTGCCGAAAGCGCCTTGGGTGCCGCCGCGACCGCGGCCGCCCTTGCCAAAGCCACCGCCGGCGGGAGCACCGCCGGGAGTGCCGCCGGGCGTCGTGCCGGGTGCGCCCGGACGGCCGCGCCCTGCTCCGCCGGGACGGTCGTTGCCGCGGCCGGGGGC